>CAMLNH010000110.1 GCA_946481355.1 uncultured Curvibacter sp. | reverse complement strand
AACCGATGACCTCTTGCATGCCATGCAAGCGCTCTCCCAGCTGAGCTATACCCCCGTTTCGTCTGACACTCTTTTGCAAGAGCATCGCGTCGAGCCTCGAATTATAGACCGATTTTCAGGCGCTTTGCAAACGGGCCTGAACTTTTTCACGGGGCAGCAGTTCCAGCACGGCATCCAGCGAGGGCGTCTGGGGCGTTCCCAGGACCAGCACCCGCACGGGCATGGCCAGCTGCGGCATTTTCAGGCCTGTGGCGGTGAGCACTTCCTTGAGGGCCGCGGCAATCGAAGCCTTGTCCCAGGCACAGGCGGCCAACTTGTCCCGCAGCTGGGCCAGCGCGGGTTTGACGGCCTCGGTGATGTGCTGGGCCAGATCCTCGGCCTTCGGGGTGACATCCGCGTAGAAGGCCTGGGCCCAGTCGGCCAGGGCTACGGTGGTGTCGCAGCGGTCCTTGAACAGGCCGCAGATACGTGACAGGCGCTCATCGGCCGTGATACTGCGCTTGGCCAGCTGCGCGGCCACCAGGGGCACCAGCGTCTCGTCGGCCATGGCCTTGAGGTGCTGGGCGTTGACCCAGCGCAGCTTGGCCTCGTCGAATTGCGCGGCGCTGCGCCCCAGGTGGTCCAGATCGAACCATTCCAGGAACTGCGCACGGCTGAAGATCTCGTCGTCGCCGTGGCTCCAGCCCAGGCGCGCGAGGTAGTTGACCATGGCGTCGGGCAGATAGCCCTCGTCACGGTACTGCGTGACGGGCTTGGCACCGTTGCGCTTGCTCATCTTCTCGCCCTGCTCGTTGAGCACGGTGGGCAGGTGGGCGTAGACCGGCGGCTCCTTGCCCAGGGCACGGAAGATGTTGATCTGGCGCGGTGTGTTGTTCACGTGGTCATCACCGCGGATCACATGGGTGATGGCCATGTCGATGTCGTCGACCACCACACAGAAGTTGTAGGTCGGCGTGCCGTCAGGCCGGGCGATGACCAGATCGTCGAGTTCACCGTTGCTGATCTCGATGCGGCCCTTGACCTTGTCGTCCCAGGCCACGACGCCGCCCTGCGGATTCTTGAAGCGCAGCACGGGCTGCACACCCGCCGGTACAGGCGGCAAGGTCTTGCCGGGCTCAGGGCGCCAGGTACCGTCGTAACGCGGTTTTTCCTTGTTGGCCATCTGGCGCTCGCGCAGGGCGTCGAGCTCTTCCACGCTCATATAGCAGGGGTAAACGTGTCCGGCAGCCTGCAGCTCGGCCAGCACGGCCTTGTAGCGTTCCATGCGCTGCATCTGGTAGTAGGGGCCTTCGTCGTAATTCAGGCCCAGCCAGTCCATGCCCTCGATGATCACGTCCACCGCGGCCTGGGTGGAACGGTCGAGGTCCGTGTCCTCGATGCGCAGGATGAAGTCACCGCCCTGCGCGCGCGCAAAGGCCCAGGGGTAGAGGGCCGAGCGGATATTACCCAGGTGGATAAATCCCGTCGGCGACGGGGCAAAGCGGGTGCGTACGCGTTGAGTCACGGCAATCTGTTCAGTTCAAAAATTCAGGGCAAGGTGTTCAGGCCGCGCGCGAGGTCATCCTGCACATCCTGCGGGTGCTCCAGGCCCACGGCCACGCGGATCAGGCCCTGGCCGATGCCCGCGGCCTGGCGCTGCGCCTCGGACAGCTTGCCGTGCGAGGTGCTGGCCGGATGCGTGAGCAGGGTCTTGGTGTCGCCCAGGTTGGTGCACAGCGAAAGCGTCTGCAGGGTGTCCAGTACGTGGAAGGCGCGCGCACGCGCCTGCTCCGCCCCGCTGGCCTTCACTTCAAAGGACAGAACCGCACCGGCGCCAGACATCTGCTTCATGGCCAGGGCGTGCTGGGGATGCGAGGCCAGGCCCGGGTAGTACACGCGGGCCACAGCCGGGTGCTGCTCCAGCCAGACCGCCAGCTCGTGCGCCAGCGCGCTCTGGGCGCGCATGCGCAGGTCCAGGGTCTCCAGTCCCTTGAGCACCACCCAGGCATTGAAGGGCGACAAGATCATGCCGCTGTTCTTCTGCACCGGCAGGAATTTCTCCAGCACCATCTGCTCGCTCGCGCACAGGGCACCCGCCATCACGCGGCCCTGGCCGTCGAGGTATTTGGTCCCCGAGTGCATGATGATGTCCGCACCCATCTCGACCGGACGCTGCAGGGCCGGCGTGGCAAAGCAGTTGTCGACCGCGAACAGCGCGCCGGCGCTGTGCGCCATTTCGGCCAGGGCCTGGATGTCGCAGACCTCGGTCAGCGGATTGGTGGGCGTCTCGGCAAACAGCAGGCGTGTGTTCGGGCGGATCGCCGCCTTCCACGCCGCCAGGTCGGTCTGCGGCACGGCCGTGGATTCGACGCCGAAGCGCGCGAACTCGGAGCCGATGAGTTTGATCGTGGAGCCGAACATGGACTGCGAGAAGATCACGTGGTCGCCGGCCTTGAGCAGGCTGAAGCACATGAGCATGATCGCCGACATGCCCGAGGACGTGGCCATGCAGGCCTCGGTGCCTTCGAGCGCGGCCAGGCGCAACTCCATGCTGCTCACCGTGGGGTTGCCCGTGCGGCCGTAGGTGTAGCCCTCTTCCTCGCCGGCAAAGCGGCGCGCCGAGGCCTCGGCACTGGGTTGCACGTAACCGCTGGTCAGGTACAGCGCCTCGGAGTTCTCGCCGTACTGGCTGCGTTCGACGGCCGCGCGCACCGCCAGCGTCTGCAGGCGCAGGCTGTCCTTGCCATGTTTGCCGCTCATGCGCTCAGTCTCCCTGGTGGTTGGGCAGGGCCAGGCGCGAGGTGTCGACGTCCTCGTCCTCGCCCTTGACGCGGGCCGAGTTCATGCGCTTGATGTCTGCCGCCTGGATGTCGCCGGTGACGTAGACACCGTCGAAGCAGGACGCATCAAAGCCGCTGAGCTGCGGATTGAGCTTGCCGATGGCCTGCTTCATCGCGTCGACATCCTGGTAGATCAGTGCGTCGGCGCCGATGATCTGGCGCACCTCTTCCACGGTGCGGCCGTGCGCCACCAGCTCTTCCACGGTGGGCATGTCGATGCCGTAGACGTTGGGATAGCGCACGGGCGGTGCGGCGCTGGCCATATAGACCTTGTTGGCGCCGGCCTCGCGCGCCATCTGCACGATCTCACGGCTGGTGGTGCCCCGCACGATGGAATCGTCGACCAGCAGCACATTGCGGCCCTTGAACTCGCTGCCGATCACATTGAGCTTCTGGCGCACGCTCTTCTTGCGCACGGCCTGGCCCGGCATGATGAAGGTGCGGCCCACGTAGCGGTTCTTCACGAAGCCCTCGCGGTAGGGCAGGCCCAGCAGCTGCGCGAGCTGCATGGCGCTGGGGCGGCTCGATTCGGGGATGGGAATGACGACATCGATCTCGCTGGGCGGCACGGTGGACACCACGCGCTTGGCCAGGGTCTCGCCCAGGTTCAGGCGGGCCTGGTAGACCGAGATGCCGTCCATGACGGAATCGGGCCGCGCCAGGTAGACGAACTCGAAGATGCAGGGGTTGAGGCGCGGTACATCGGCGCACTGCTGGGCGCTGATGCGGCCTTCGAGGTCCACGAAGACGGCTTCACCCGGGGCCACGTCGCGCTCGAACACATGGCCCGTACCCTCGAGCACCACGGATTCGCTGGCCAGCATGACGGTGCCGTCGGGGCTGCGACCGAAGCACAGCGGGCGGATGCCGTAGGGATCGCGGAACGCCAGCACGCCGTGGCCGGCGATCAGCGCGATCACGGCATAGGAACCGCGGATGCGCTTGTGCACCGCACGCACGGCGGTGAAGATGTCGCCCACGCGCAGCGGCTTGCCGCGCGTGGCCTTGTCCATCTCGTCGGCCAGCACGTTGAGCAGTACCTCGGAATCGCTCTCGGTGTTGATGTGACGGTGGTCGGTGTTGAACAACTCGGCCTTGAGCGCCTGGGCATTGGTGAGGTTGCCGTTATGCACCAGCACGATGCCGAAGGGTGCGTTGACGTAGAAGGGCTGGGCCTCCTCCTCGCTGAAGGCATTGCCGGCCGTGGGATAACGCGCCTGGCCCAGGCCGCAGTTGCCCGGCAGCGCGCGCATATTGCGCGTGCGGAACACGTCCTTGACCATGCCCTTGGCCTTGTGCATGAAGAACTTGCGTTCCTGCTGGGTCACGATGCCGGCCGCGTCCTGCCCTCGGTGCTGCAGCAGCAGCAGCGAGTCATAGATCAGCTGGTTCACGGGTGCGTTGCTGACAACGCCGACGATTCCACACATAGTTTCACTTCCAGTCGGGAGCGGCGGCTCCCATCGCTTCAGGGCAAATACTTTCCTGCGCTCTCGGGCAGCATGGGCTTGAGTCGCTTCAGGCTCCAGATCGAGGTGTCGGCTACCAGCGAGTCGCGCCACCAGTCCTGGTCCTTCACCGGTGTCATCAGCACGAACACCGTCATGGCCAGCACCAGGATGATGGCGCGCAGCACGCCGAACGCCCCGCCCAGCACCCGGTCCACCGGGCGCAGGCCGGCCTGCTCAATCAGCTTGGGCAGACCCCACACGACCACACCGCCCACAAACACCGACACCACGAACACCAGCACGAAGCCGGCGATGTGGATCAGGGTCTCGGAGCCACTGTCGATGGGCAGCATGCGCCCCACTTCGTCACCCAGCCACTGCGCCAGTACCAGCGCCAGCAACCAGTTCAGCACCGAGAGCACCTCGTACACGAAACCACGCCAGACACCCAGACCGATGGAAGCCAGCAGCCCCAGCAGGAAAAGCCAGTCCAGGACGGTCATGGCCACGCTCACAGGCTCAGCACCGAGGCCGGCAAATCGAGCTTCTTGATCTTTTCTGCGGCGCGCTCGGCCTCGGCCTTGCTGGCATAGGGGCCTGCACGCACACGGATACGCTTGCCGTCCTTGGTCTCGACGGCCTGCGTGTAGTTCTTGAATCCAGCGCGCTCGAGCTTGGCACGCGCCTCGCGCGCCCGGGTCTCTTCGGCAAAGGAACCCACCTGCACCACATAGCGACTCTCGGCCGCGGGCTTGGACGATTCAACCTTCTTCGCCTCGGGCTTCGCCGCAGGGGCTGCGGGCTTGGCTGCCGGCTTCTCGGCCGGCGCGGGCTCGGCCTGGGTCACGACACCGGAGGCGGCGGCCGAGGGCGCAGGCGTGGCGTCGGCGATGGCAGCCGGTGCGACAGCGGGCGCGGGCGGTGCCGCCAGCGGCAGCACCTTGTTCTTGTCGGGAATCTCGATGGGAAGTTCCACGGCCACGGGGCGCGGCTGCTGGTCCACCAGCAAGGGGAAGCCGATGACACCGATCAGCACCAGGATGGCCGATCCGATCAGGCGGTTCTTGGCACGGCGGCGCAGCACCTCCACGCTTTCGGGCTGCGCGGCGGGGGCTGTCTGTTCGTCACCACCCTTGCGGAACTTGAAAAAGGCCATGAAGTCGGGACTCAGTTTTGGAGATGCTGGGCTGAGAGGCGCGGCACGCCTTCCTTCAGAACGCCACCGACCGTGTAGAACGATCCGAAGACCACGATTCTATCAGCGGGGTCCGCCGCGGACAGGGCGGCGCGCAGGGCGGCCAGGGGCTCGGCATGGGTACTGGACACGGCGGCGACACGTGGATTCAGAGTCACGCAACGGGTCTGCAGATCGACCGCCGTGGCAGCGCGCGGCGTGGGCAGATCGGTGAAATGCCAGCGATCGATCAGCGGCATGATGCGCGCGAGCATGGGCGCCAGGTCCTTGTCGGCCATGGCGCCGAAAACGGCATGGGTCGTCGGGTAGTAGCCCATGGCGTCGAGGTTGGCCGTGAGCGCGGCCACCGAATGCGGGTTGTGCGCCACATCGAGCACCAGCGTCGGCTGGCCCGGGATGATCTGGAAGCGCCCCGGCAGCTCCACAAAAGCCAGGCCGTTGCGCACGGCCTGGGCCGTCACCGGCAGCTGCTCGCGCAGGGCCGTGAGCGCAGCCAGCACGCCCGAGGCGTTGACCAGCTGGTTGGCTCCGCGCAGCGCCGGGTAGGCCAGGCCGCTGTAGCGCCGCCCGCGCCCGGCCCAACCCCATTGCTGCTTGTCACCCGAGTAGTTGAAATCGCGCCCGGAGCGCCAGAGGTCGGCATCGATGTCCATGGCGTGGTCGATCACGCTCTGCGGCGGAATCGGGTCGCTCACGATCACGGGGCGACCCGTGCGCATGACCCCGGCCTTTTCGCGACCAATGGTTTCGCGGTCCGGGCCCAGCAGCTCCATGTGGTCCAGATCGATGCTGGTGATGATGGCGCAGTCGGCATCGATGATGTTCACCGCGTCCAGCCGCCCGCCCAGGCCCACTTCGAGCACAGCCACGTCGACGCCCGCATGGGCGATGCAGTCCAGGATGGCCAGAGTGGTGAACTCGAAATAGCTCAGGGAAATCTCGCTGCCTGCCGTGCGCGCCTGCTCGACCCGTGCAAACGACGGCAACAACGCCTCGGCCTGCACAGCCTCGCCCTGCAGGCGCAGGCGCTCCTCGAAATGCACGAGGTGCGGCGAGGTGTAGACCCCGGTGCGGTAGCCGGCCTGGCCCAGGATGGACTCGAGCATGGCGCAGGTGGAACCCTTGCCATTGGTGCCGGCCACGGTGATCACGGGGCAGTCCAGGCGCAGGGCCATGCGCTGCGCCACAGCCCTGACCCGGTCCAGGCCGAGCTCGATGGTCTTGGGGTGCAGGCGCTCGCAGTGGGCGAGCCAGTCAGGTAGCGTGTTCAAACTCGGCATAGCGCAGAATTGTCGCCCATGAAGCAAACCATCACCCTCTACGGCATCCCCAACTGCGACACCGTCAAGAAGGCGCGCGCCTGGCTCACGGAACAGCAGGTGCAGGTCAACTTCCACGATTTCAAGAAGCAGGGCGTGCCCGAAGACCGTCTGGACCACTGGCTGGCCACGGTCGGCTGGGAAAAGCTCGTCAACCGCCAGGGCACGACCTGGCGCAAGCTCGATCCGGCCACCCAGGCCGGCGTGAGCGATGCCCAGAGCGCGCGCTCACTGATGCTGGTCCAGGCCAGCGTGATCAAGCGGCCGGTCGTGGAATGGGACCGCCGGGACGTGACCGTCGGTTTCAGCCCCGCCGACTGGCAGACCCGGCTGGCATAGGCCCTGCCTTAAAATGCCGGGTTCGCCCCTGCAAACAGAGCACCACACCATGACCCAGCAATACAACGGCGTCTCCGTCGTCACCAAGGCCAATGTCTATTTCGACGGCAAATGCGTCAGCCACAGCATCACCCTGGCCGACGGCACCAAGAAGTCGGTCGGCGTCGTTCTGCCCGCCACCCTGACCTTCAACACCGGCGCGCCCGAGATCATGGAATGCGTGGCCGGCAGCTGCGAGTACAAGCTCAAGGGTTCTGACGCCTGGGTCAAGTCCTCGGCTGGCGAGAAATTCAACGTGCCGGGCAACTCCTCGTTCGAGATCCGTGTGACCGAGCCTTACCACTACATCTGCCACTTCGGTTAAGTCATGGCCACCATCCTGCAAAACCTCCCCATCGGCCAGAAGGTCGGCATCGCCTTCTCCGGCGGCCTGGACACCAGCGCCGCCCTGCTCTGGATGAAGAAGAAGGGCGCCGAGCCCTACGCCTACACGGCCAATCTGGGCCAGCCCGACGAGAGCGACTACGACGCCATCCCGAAGAAGGCCCTGGCCTACGGCGCCAAGCTCGCGCGTCTGATCGACTGCCGCCGCCAGCTGGCGCACGAAGGCATTGCCGCGCTGCAGTCCGGCGCCTTCCACATCTCCACGGCCGGCGTGACCTACTTCAACACCACGCCCCTGGGCCGTGCCGTCACGGGCACCATGCTGGTGGCCGCGATGAAGGAGGACGACGTCAACATCTGGGGCGACGGTTCGACCTTCAAGGGCAACGACATCGAACGCTTCTACCGCTACGGCCTGCTGACCAACCCGGCACTCAAGATCTACAAGCCCTGGCTGGACCAGACCTTCATCGACGAGCTCGGCGGCCGCAAGGAGATGAGCGAGTTCCTGATCGCCAACGGCTTCGACTACAAGATGTCGGTCGAGAAGGCCTACAGCACCGACAGCAACATGCTGGGTGCCACCCACGAAGCCAAGGACCTGGAGCAGCTGAACTCCGGCATCCGCATCGTGAACCCCATCATGGGCGTGGCCTTCTGGAAAGACGAAGTCGCCGTCAAGCGAGAAGAGGTCACCGTGCGCTTTGAAGAAGGCCACCCTGTCGCCCTGAACGGCCAGACCTTTGCCGACCCCGTGGCCCTGATCCTCAAGGCCAATGAGATCGGCGGCCGCCACGGCCTGGGCATGAGCGACCAGATCGAGAACCGCATCA
>CAMLNH010000109.1 GCA_946481355.1 uncultured Curvibacter sp. | reverse complement strand
GCGCAGGACGCCTACCCCAGCAAGCCCGTCACCATGCTCGTGCCCTTCCCGCCGGGCGGCGTGGCCGATACGGTGGGCCGCCCCGTGGCCGAGGCCATGGGCCGTGCGCTGGGCCAGACCATGGTGGTGGAAAACAAGGGTGGCGCCGGCGGCGGCATCGGCATGTCCCAGGTGGCCAAGGCCCGCGCCGACGGCTACTACGTGCTGATGTCGCTGTCGTCGGTCGTCGTGCTGCCCGAGGCCGACAAGGTGCTCAAGCGCAACCCGCTCTACACGCTGGACCAGCTCAAGCCCATCGCCCGTTTCACGGCCGATCCCACGGCCCTGGTCGTGCGCGCCGACAGCCCCTGGAAGACCTACCAGGACTTCATCAACCATGTGAAGAGCAAGCCCGGCAGCGTCACCTTCGGATCCTCGGGCAACTACGGCACCATGCACGTGCCCATGGAGCAGCTCAAGGCTGCCACCGGCACCTTCATGCTGCACGTGCCCTACACCGGCGCCGGCCCGGCCGTGCTGGCCCTGCTCAGCGGCCAGATCGATGCGCTGTCCACCGGCCCGTCCAGCGTGATGCAGCATGTGCGCGCCGGCAAGCTGCGCGTGCTGGCCCACTGGGGTGAAGGTCGCCTGGCTGCGTTGCCCGAGGTGCCCAGCCTCAAGGAGCTGGGCGTGCCCGTGGGCTACTCGCAGTGGTCCGGCCTCTTCGTGCCCGCCGGCACCCCCGAGGATGCGGTCGCCAAGCTGCGTGCGGCCGCCAAGGCCGCCAGCGAGGACCCGCGTGCGCGTCAGGCGCTGGCCGCTGCTGGCACCTCCTTCATGTACCAGGACATGCCCGAGTTCGAGCGCTTCGTGCAGGCCGATGCCAAGGCCATGGCCGCGCTGGTGCAGCGCATCGGCCGCGTGGAATAAGACACTGCCCGCGCACGCTGCCTCACCTGGGCGCCGCAAAAGGTCCTAAGATGGGCCTCGGTTCGGACTTCAGGGGGGCACGGTGCGCAGCAAGGGCGTTCGTTGGAGTGCGGTTGGCCTGATCGGCCTGTGGCTGGCCACGGTTGCCGTGGCCGAGCCGCCCGTGGTGCGCGTGGGCGTCTACGCCAACGCACCCAAGATCGACCTCCATGCCTCGGGCCGCGCCACCGGCATCTTCGGTGACCTGCTGGCCGAGATCGCGCGGCTGGAAGGCTGGACCCTCGAATTCCATCGCTGCGACTGGCAGGCCTGCCTCGACGCGCTTGAGGCCGGCCGCATCGACCTCATGCCCGATGTGGCGCACAACGCGCAGCGCGAGGAGCGCTACGACTTCCACCAGGTGCCGGTCATGCACAGCTGGTCCCAGGTCTACCGCAACCCGGGCGTGCCGATCAGCTCCATCCTCGATCTCGACGGCAAGCGCGTGGCCGTGCTCGAAGGCTCCATCCAGGCCGGCCTCTTTGCCGAACTTGCGAGCAGCTTCGGCGTGCGGCCGCGGCTGCAGCCGGTGTCCTCGCTCGACGAGGCGTTCCGCCAGGTGGCCACCGGCCAGGCCGACGCGGCCATCGCCAACCAGTTCTTCGGCGGTCGCAACAGCCCGCGTTACCGCCTGGCCGAGACGGCCATCGTCTTCCAGCCCGCACGCCTGCACTTCGCCACCGCCCAGGGGCGCAACGCCGAGCTGCTGGCCGCGATCGACCGCCACCTGCGCACCTGGCAGCAGGACCCGCGCTCCATCTACGCCACGGTGATCCGCCAGTGGGGCGGCCAGGTTCCCGAGGCCGTGGTGCCGCGCAGCTTCTGGTGGGGCCTGGGCGGCGTGGCCACGCTGCTGCTGGGCTTCGTGCTGCTGGCCTGGCGCCTGCGTCGCCAGGTCGTCGCGCGCACGCGTGGCCTGCAGTCCGCGCACGAAGAGGTGGGCCGTTTCAAGACCCTGTTCGACCAGTCGCCGCTGGCGGCCTGGATCGCCGGGCTCGACGGCCGCCTGGTCTATGTCAACGCGCGCTGCGCCGCGCTGCTGGGCTTGACACCCGCGGACCTGCTGGGGCGACGCTACCTCGAACTCTATGACCCGGCCGGCCAGGACGCCGCCGAGGCCTACTGGCGCGGTGTGCGCGAAGGCGCGCCCGGCGCATCGCAGGAGCTGCCCCAGGCCACGGCCGCGGGCGTGGCCCTGCCCATGCTGACCAGTGGCCTGTTGCTGCGCGATGCCGGTGGCCAGCCCGAGTTGCTGGCCTGCACCGCGGTGGATATCAGCGAACGCAAGCAGGCGGAAGAGAAGATCCACCAGCTCGCTTTCTACGACGTGCTCACCGGCCTGGCCAACCGCCGCCTGCTCATGGACCATCTGCAGCACGCGCTGGCCGCCAGCGCGCGCCACGGCAGCCGCGGTGCGTTGATCTTCATCGACCTGGACCACTTCAAGACGGTCAACGACACCCTGGGCCACGGCGTCGGCGACCAGTTGCTGCGCGAGGTGGCCGCGCGCATCCGCTACTGCCTGCGCCTGGGTGACACCGTGGCACGCCTGGGTGGCGACGAATTCGTCGTGCTCGTCGAGGACCTGGACGCGACACCCGAGATCGCGGCCAGCCAGGCCGAGGGCGTGGGCCGCAAGATCATGGCCGCGCTCAGCCGGCCCTACCGCCTGGGCGGCAGCCAGCAGCACAGCACGCCCAGCCTGGGCATCGCGCTGTTTGCCGGCGGTGAAGCTCAGGCCGACGAGCTGCTGCGCCAGGCCGATCTGGCCATGTACCAGGCCAAGGCCGAAGGCCGCAACAGCCTGCGCTTCTTCGATCCCCGCATGCAGACCGTGGTCAATGCGCGCGCCGCGCTGCAGGCCGATCTGCGCGACGCGCTCCGGACCGGCCAGCTCTCGCTGCACATCCAGCCGCAGGTGGACCAGGCTGGTCGCATCTCGGGCGGCGAAGCCCTGCTGCGCTGGCGGCATCCGGTGCGCGGCTACATCTCGCCGGCCGAGTTCATCCCCGTGGCCGAGGAGTGCGGCCTGATGCACGAGATCGGCCTGTGGGTGCTGCAGCAGGCCACGCGCCTGCTGCTGGCCTGGGCCGGGCAGCCGGCGCTGCGCGAGCTGACGCTGGCCGTCAACGTCAGCGTGCAGCAGTTCCGCCACCCGGATTTCGTCACCCGCGTGCGCGAGACCCTGCTGCGCAGCGGCGCCAACGCCGCCCGGCTCGAACTGGAGATCACCGAAACGCTGCTGATGGACAACGTAGAGGATGCCATCGCCAAGATGCAGACCCTGCGCGCCCAGGGCCTGCGCTTTTCGCTCGACGACTTCGGAACCGGTTACTCCTCGTTGGCCTACCTCAAGCGCCTGCCGCTGGACCAGCTCAAGATCGACGCCTCCTTCGTGCGCGATCTGCTGACCGAAGCCAACGACGCCGCCATCGTGCGCACCATCGTGGCCCTGGCCGACAGCCTGGGTCTGCAGGTCGTGGCCGAAGGCGTGGAGACCGAGGCGCAGCGACAGGCGCTGGCCGCGCTGGGCTGCCCGGCCTACCAGGGCTACCTCTGCAGCCGGCCCCTGCCCGTGGCCGAATTCGAGGCCCTGCTGCAACAGGCGCAGCCCGCCGCCTTGGAGTAAGCTGGAGGCCGCGTGCACAGGAGCGGCCCATGGACCCCAAGCAGACCCCACCCAACGCCTTCGGCCAGTTTGTGCCGGGCTTCGACTTTCTGCAGAAGCTGGCACAGGGCGGCAACGCCTCCTTCCAGCAGTGGGTCGCGCCCACCATGGACCCCGAGGCGCTGGACAAGCGCATTGGCGAACTCCGCGCCGTGCATTTCTGGCTGGAGCAGAACACCGCCGCGCTCAAGGCCACGCTGCAGGCGCTCGAAGTGCAGAAGATGACCCTGGCCACGCTGCGTAGCATGAACGCCATGCCCGGCAAGGCCGCAGGCGCGGCCAAGACCGCCGCCGCCCCCGACCCCATGCAATACTGGAATGCGCTGACGCAGCAGTTCCAGACCATCGCCAGCCAGGCCATGCAGGACGTGGCCGCCCGCGCCGCCGCGGCCCAGGCCGCCACCGCCAGCAAGACACCCCGCAGCACCGCGGCCGACGCCGCGCCGGCGAAGAAAGCCGCCCCGCGCCGCCGCAAGACCTCCTGAGCCCGACATGACCCGTTTCCCCCTGGCCCACGCCACCCATCCGCAATGGCGCATGGCGGCTGCCCTTGTGCTCGCGCAGCTGCGCGCCCAGCTGGCCCTGCCCGGCGCCGGCGCCTGCCCCACGCTGGCCCTGCTCTACATCACCGACCACTACGCCGCCGAGGCCGAGGACATCCTGGCGCATCTGAGTGCCGAGCTGCCCGAGGTGACCGACTGGGCCGGCACCGTGGGCGTGGGCATTGCCGTCACGGGCGTGGAGTACTTCGACGAGCCGGCCCTGGCCGTCATGCTCTGCGATATCCCGGCCGACCAGTACCGCGTCTACTCCGGCGTCGCACCCCTGGGCCTGGGCTTCGAGGCGCAGACGGCCCTCGTGCATGCCGACGGCCGCACGCCCGATCTGTCCGAACTCATCCACGAGATGGCCGCTCGCACCGACAGCGGCTACCTCTTCGGCGGCCTGGCCGCCAGCCGCGGCGAGACCGTGCAGTTCGCCCAGGGCGGCGACGGCTACATCCGCGGCCAGGGCCGCAGCAGCGGCGTCTTCCACGGGGGACTCAGCGGCGTGGCTTTCGGTGCGGGCGTGTCCATCGTCTCGCGCGTCACCCAGGGCGCCCTGCCCATCGCCGGCAGCCACCGCGTCACCGAGGCCGAGCGCAATGTGGTCTACCAGCTCGACGGCGAACCCGCGCTGCAGGTGCTGCTGCGTGAACTCCAGGTCTCGCTCGACGAACCCGAGCCTGCCCTGGCCGCCGTGCGCGCCACGCTGGCCGGCCTGGTGCAGCCCGAAGACGCCGCGCGCGATGCCGGCGCCGGCGGCATCCGCCGCACCGGCAACTTCGGCAGCGATGTGCGCGTGCGCCACATCATCGGCCTGGACCCGCAGCGCGGCGGCGTGGCCCTGGCCGATATGGTGGAAGAGGACATGCAGCTCGCCTTCTGCCAGCGCAACGCGCAGGCCGCGCGCGCCGATCTCATGCGCATCTGCGCCGAGATCCGCGAGGAGCTGGAACCCGAGGAACTGCCGCTGGCCAGCGCCACCGCACCGTCCGCGCTGGAGCCCGAGCCCGCGCGTGCGCGCCAGATCGCCGGTGCCATCTACGTCAGCTGCTCAGGCCGCGGCGGCCCGCACTTCGGTGCGCCCAGCGCCGAGCTGCAACTCGTGCGTCATGCCTTGGGTGACGTGCCGCTGATCGGCTACTTCGCGGGCGGCGAGATCGCGCGCCACCATGTGTATGGCTACACGGGGGTGTTGACGGTGTTTCTGGCGGAGTGAGCCCGAAGCTCGGCTGGGTCTCATGCCCACATCGCGTGGCGCTGGCAGAGGCGGTTGAAGCGGCCTTCAGCGTGCAGTGATCTCTTTCGTGGACTGAGACTGCTGGGTGTTCATGCGGACCTCGATCACGCCCTCTGGTGTGTCGGCGACAAAGGTCATGACGATGGTTGACTTGATGCTGAGTGCGGTTCGCGTCGCCATTTCGTAAAGCATCACGCCTCCACCGCTGCCGTCCGCCTTCAGCTGGAAGCCTGCCGTCGGTGAATCGAACTCCAGTACGTACAACATTTCGACTCTGGCGACGCCATTCACAACCTCCAGCAACTTGTAGAAGATGCGCATCCTGATGGACAGCGTCGCGAGACCGGGAACGGGAATCTGCAGCGAAACGTCTTGCGGGCTGGACACGCCGTCCTGAATGCGAACAGCTGGAATGTTCGCGGCCTGTTGCAGAACGCTGACCAGGATAGGACGCAAGAACTGGTGGGAAGAAGGGTCGCCTCCTTCCACGGTGATCGTGTTCTCAGGGATGCTGCCGTCGGCTTTGATGCGTGCCTTGAGCTGCACATCCTTCATGTTCAGCTTCTCGGGGACAACTTGCTCATTCCCGTCCGGGAGCTTCAGGTGTGTCGATTCACCGAGAAACAGCATCTCCGCGGCAAATGACCCATCCCCTTCCCTGGGGCCCGTGCGGTGGCGCATATGCTGCCGTTTCACGATGTGCATGGTGTGCGGAAACTTGACACCTTTTGCGGCAGCCTTGGCGACCAGGCCGCGGTCCTCCCGAATGCGTATCGTCGTGATGCCGTCGGTGACAGATTCGGACATCAGATCCCGTTCAGGTTGAAGCCGATAGTCCAGTTCAACGGTATCGCGCGCGGAGGCCAGGCCGCATGCCAAGAGCAACGAGATCAAGACAGCAGTGTGGACAGATCGCATGGATGATCTCGGCAGAAGAATGAGTGAGACGTGCGCAAAGAATGGTTGGGCAAGAATCATTCTAGGCGTGTGTTCGGTGAGCGGCTCCTTGAACTCCCTTCTGCGCATCACCATCGCCAGCGCCAGTGCACAGACCTACGGGCTTCTGTCGGGCTGTTCCGGGTCGCGCGCTCGGCCACGTGCCGCTGATCGGCTACTTTGCAGGCGGCGAGATCGCGCGCCACCATGTGTATGGCTACACGGGGGGGGTGACGGTGTTTCTGGCGGACTGATCCGGATGGGGCTTGACGAATTAGGATGAATGTCCTAAATTCGTCTGCATTCTAGGTCAATCGTCCTAATCAGGTGCATGGGTACACGCGACAACATTGTTCTGGCGGCAGATGCGCTGTTCTATGAACAGGGTTACGAGCACACGTCTTTTGCGGCGATCGCCGACGCGGTGCAGATTTCCCGCGGGAATTTCTACCACCACTTCAAGACCAAGGATGACATCCTGGAAGCGGTGATCGCCGCGCGGCAGGAACGCACGCGCGAGATGCTGGCGCAGTGGGAGGACGAGGGGGGCGATCCGCGCGAACGGATCGAGCGCTTCATCGACATCCTCGTCCGCAACCAGTCCAAGATTATGCGTCACGGCTGCCCGGTCGGGACCTTGTGCATGGAGCTGGCCAAGCTGGGCCATGAAGCGCAAAGCGGCGCCAACGCCATCATGGACCTGTTCCGTGCCTGGCTGCGTGAGCAGTTCACGCAGATGGGGTGCAAGAAAGAGGCCGATGCACATGCCTTGCACCTGCTCGCGCGCAGCCAGGGCGTGGCTACGCTGGCGCAGGCCTTGCGCGACAAGGCCTTTGTGCAGGAAGAAGTGCGGCAGATGAAGGCCTGGGTCCTGTCGTGCGTGCCGGTCGCACGTGGTCGCGCCCGTTAGACATCGAATGCAAAGGAGCCCACATGTTTGTCATCCTGCTCAAGTTCTCGGCCCGTCAAAGCCATGCACCTCAGCACATGGAGGGGCACAAGGCCTGGATCCGGGAGGGTTTCGACGCGGGTGTCTTTCTGCTGGCCGGCAGTCTGCATGCTCGCCAAGGTGGCGCCGTGCTGGCCCATGGCGTCACGCGGGCGGAATTGGAAGCCAGGGTGCAGCGCGACCCCTTTGTGGCTGAAGACGTGGTGAGTGCCGAGATCATCGAGCTGTCGCCGAACCTGGCCGAACCCCGACTCCAGTTTCTGATGCAAGGCGGCGCCTGAGATGAGCCTGGTTCCCGGTCCCGATGGAAAACCGCGTTGCCGCTGGTGTGCGGCAGCGCCCGAGTTCTTCCATTACCACGACACCGAATGGGGCTTCCCGGTCGCCGATGACCGACGTCTGTTTGAGAAGTTGTGCCTCGAAGGCTTTCAGTCGGGCCTGAGCTGGCGCACCATCCTTGCCAAGAGGGAGAACTTCAGGGCAGCGTTTGCTGGTTTCGATATCCAGCGCGTCGCGCGTTTTGATCACCGTGACGTCGAACGCCTGCTGGCCGACAGCGGCATCGTGCGACATCGCGGCAAGATTGAGGCTGTCATCCATAACGCGCGCATGGCAGCTGAGCTGATCAAACGCGAGGGGTCGCTCGCGGCCTTCTTCTGGCGCCACGAACCCGACCCGGCGCAACTGGCCGTGCCGCAGAGCGCGTCAACCTCCGCCGCGTCGCAGGCCTTGTCGAAAGAGCTGAAAAAGCAGGGCTGGAAATTCGTCGGCCCTACGACGATTTATGCCTTCATGCAGGCCATGGGGCTGATCAATGATCATGCCCTAGGGTATGCCATCCGTCCCCAGGCTGAGCAGGCCCGCAAAAAATTCGTACGCCCGGTTTGAAGAAGAGAGTCACCGCCGCAGCGCCCCAAACGCCTCAAACTCCCAGCTCCGCATCGCCAGCACCAGGGTGTAGCCCTCGCGATCCTTCTCGGGCAGCTTCTGGTCGGTCTGGTGCTGTTGCGCAAAGTCCTGGGCCACGCGCTGCAGGCGTTCCACGAAAGACGGCGCCAGGCTGCGCGCGATGCTGCCGTGCACCAGCAGCAGGCCTTCGCCGTGG
>CAMLNH010000108.1 GCA_946481355.1 uncultured Curvibacter sp. | reverse complement strand
TCTGCGCGATGCCCTGGGCGCTCATGTTGGCCTGGTTGTAGAAGATGCGGCCGAAATGCTCGCGGTCGGGAAACACCTCGTCCTGGTTGGGCAGGTTGGCGCCGCCGGAATCCACGAGGTAGATGCAGGGCAGGCGGTTGGCTTCGGCGATCTCCTGCGCACGCAGGTGCTTCTTGACCGTCATGGGGTAGTAGGTGCCGCCCTTGACGGTGGCGTCGTTGCAGACGATCACGCAGTCCACACCGCTGACGCGGCCGATGCCCGCGATCACCCCGGCGCAGGGCGCGTCACCGCCGTACATCTGGTAGGCAGCCAGAGGGCTGAACTCCAGGAAAGGCGTGCCTGGATCGAGCAGGCGCTGCACGCGCTCGCGCGGCAGCAGCTTGCCGCGGGCCGTGTGTTTGGCGCGGGCCGCCTCACCGCCGCCCTGGGCCACTTCCTCGATGCGGGCCTTGAGGTCGTCCACCACCGCGCGCATGGCAGCGACGTTGGCCTGGAAGTCGGCCGAGCGGGCGTTGAGCTGGGTGTCCAGGATAGGCATGGTGGCTTGACCTCTGCGAGGGATGATTGACGTTTACGTAAACGTCAATTGTGGCAGATTCGGGGTGGGCTGCGCAGCATGGGCCCCGATAACGCACCACAGCGGTGCATCCTGCCGGCACGGGGATTGCTTGTTCAAGATCAGCCCTGCGCATAACCCGCCCCGCCATGACCGTCCACCCCGCACGCATCCGCCGCGCCAGCCTGCTGAGCATAGGCGAACTCGACCGCGCCCGCGTGCTCGACACCCTGGTGAACAACCTGGACGGCATGGCCTACCGCTGCCGGCATGACGAGACCTGGCGCATGATCTTCGTCAGCCAGGGTTGCCAGGGCCTGACGGGCTATGGCCCCTCGGAGCTGGTGCAGAACGCGGTCATCAGCTGGGAAGACATCACCCACCCGCTGGACCGCAGCCGCGTGCGCGCCCAGATCGACGAGGCCGTGCACAGCGGCCAGCGCTTCACGGTCGAGTACCGTATCACCACCCAGGCCGGCCTGATCAAGTGGGTGCACGAGCGCGGCATCGCCGTGCACGACGAGCAGGGCGAACTGGTGATCGAAGGCTTCATCGAAGACATCACGGCCCAGCGCGAGATGGTGCAGGCCCAGAAGGAAGCCGAGCTGCGCTACCGCAACATCTTCGAACACGCCTCCGAAGGCATCTTCCAGACCACGCCCGAAGGTCGCTACCTGGCGGCCAACCCGGCCCTGGCGCGCCTCTACGGTTACCCCTCCCCGTCAGCCCTGATGAGCGGCCTGGACGACATCGGCCGCCAGCTCTATGTGAAAAGCAGTCAGCGCGAGCGCTTCCGCCAGCTCATGGAATCACACGGCGAGGTGCTCAACTTCGAGTCCGAGGTCTACCGTGCCGACGGCACACGAATCTGGATCTCGGAAAACGCCCATGTGGTGCGTGACACCGAGGGCCGTGCGCAGTATTACGAGGGCACGGTACAGGACATTTCGGAGCGCCGCCGCTACCACGAGGAGCTGGAACGCCAGGCCAACCACGATATGCTGACCGGTCTGCCCAACCGCATCCTGCTGGCCGACCGGGTGCAGCAGGCCATCGCGCGCGCCGACCGGCTGGGCTATTACCTGGCCGTGGTCTTCATCGACCTGGACAACTTCAAGTTCATCAACGACAGCCTGGGCCACGGCGCCGGTGACGAGCTGCTCAAGGCCATCGCTGCCCGCCTGCAGCACTGCGTGCGCGGTACCGACACCGTGGCCCGGCTGGGCGGCGACGAGTTCGTGCTGCTGCTCAGCGACCACTTCCGCGCCAGCACCGTGATCTCGCAACTCAAGCGCGTGCTGACCGAAATCGGCCAACCCGTCATGCTCTCGGGGCGCGAGTTCCACGTCGGGGCCAGCCTGGGCGTGGCCATGTACCCGGCTGACGGCGAAGACAGCGACGCCCTGCTCAAGCACGCCGACACCGCCATGTACGCGGCCAAGAACAGCGGACGCAACACCTTTCAGTTCTTCACGCGCGAACTCAACCGCGTGGCCGACGAGCGTCTCAACCTCGAGGCCGCGCTGCGCCACGCCATCGAGCATGACGAGCTGGACGTGTACTACCAGCCCAAGGTTGACCACCGCCGCCGCATCGTGGGC
Organism: uncultured Curvibacter sp.; assembly: GCA_946481355.1. Next base: position 6,254 of record CAMLNH010000108.1, on the reverse strand, counting down.
GTGGAAGCGCTGGCACGCTGGTTCCACCCCGACTACGGCCCGATCAGCCCTGACCGTTTCATCCCGATTGCCGAAGAGACCGGCCTGATCGCCCCGCTGACCACGGCCGTGCTGCGCCGCGCCTTTGCCGCTGCACGTGAGTGGAACCGGTCTTCGCCCGCGCCGCTGCGCATCGCGGTCAATCTCTCGGCCCGCCTCTTCCTCAGCGGCGACATCGTGGCCCATGTGGCCGGCCTGCTGCAGGAGGCGCAGTTGCCCCCTGCCCTGGTGGAGCTGGAGATCACCGAAACCGTGTTCATGGGCGACAGCGACTATGTGGTCAACACCCTGCGCGACTTCAAGGCCCTGGGTGTGCAGCTGGCCATGGACGATTTCGGCACCGGCTACTCTTCGCTCAGCTATCTGCGCCGCTTCCCGCTGGACATCATCAAGATCGACCGCTCCCTGGTCACCGGCATCGAGCACGAGGAAGAAGTGGCCATGATCGCGCGCGCCGTGATCTCCCTGGGCCAGAGCCTGCGCAAGACCGTGGTGGCCGAGGGGGTGGAAAACCCCGCGCAGTTCGACTTCCTGCGCTTCCAGGGTTGCCACGAATTCCAGGGCTATCTGCTGGCGCGCCCGCTGCGCCCTCACGAGATCACCGAGCTGCTGCAGGCCGGCGGCGTGCTCGCCGCGCCGGCCGCACGCCCCAGCTCGGGCTTTGCGCCGCTGGGTTGACCCTCAGGCCAGCAGCGCAGGCAGCTGCGCCATGTCGCGAAACACCGCAGCCACGCCGGCGCGCTCGAAGGGCGTGGTGTCGCCATGCGGCACATAGGCCAGCACCGTGGCACCGGCCGCCAGGCCCGCCGTGGCACCCACCAGGCTGTCTTCCACCACCGCACAGCGCGTGGGGGCGGCCCGCAGCGCCTCGGCCGCGGCCAGGTAGACATCGGGGTGCGGTTTGGAGCGCGGCATCTCGTGGCCACTGAAGATGCGCCCCGCAAAGTAGTCGTGCAGGCCCACCTTGCGCAGCTGCAGCTCGACCTTCTGGCGGTCGGCCCCCGAGGCGCAGGCGATGCGTGCGTCCAGGCGTTCGTGCACCGCGTGCACGGCCTCGCGCGCATGGCGCACGATCTCCAGTTCGCGCTCCAGCGCCGCGTTGCGCTGCAAGCGGAAGGCCGCCAACCACTCTTCTGTCAGCGGCTGGCCGGTCTCGCGTTCGATGCGTGCCCGCTCGTCACGCACCATCTTGCCCAGGAAGATGCGCATGCACTCGGCCTCGCTCAGCGCCCAGCCGCGCGCAACCAGCATGTTGCGCAGCACGCGGTTCACGATGGGCTCGGAATCCACGAGCACACCGTCGCAGTCAAAGAGCACGGCCTCGAATCTCACAACCAGTCTCCGTCCACGTAGTACCAGCGCCCGTCTTCGCGCACGAAACGGCTGCGCTCATGCAGGCGCACAGCGCGGCCGGACTTGTCACGCTGGCGCGCGACGAACTCCACCTCGGCATGATCGGCGTCGATGACCTTGACGTCGCGCACCTCCAGCCCCAGCCACTTCACGCCGGGATCGAAATGGATCTGGGAGGGCCGTTTGCTCGCATGCCAGGTCGCACGCAGGTAGTCGGCGCGCTCCAGCACAAAGGCGCTGTAACGCGAGCGCATCAGGGCTTCAGCATCCGGCGCCGGACGCCCCTCGAAATCTTCCACGTACAGGCCGCAGCACTGCGCATGAGGCAGGCCCCGGCCGCAAGGGCAGTCGCTCACGCCTCAGCTGCCCTTCTTCGCCTTGCGCTCTTCCAGCGTCTCGGTCGGCCCGCCGTGCTTGACCCACTCGGCGTAGCCGCCTTCGATGTGCGAGACGTTGGTCATGCCCATGTCCTGCAGGGTCTTGGCTGCCAACGCGCTGCGCCAGCCCGCGCCGCAGAACAGGATGAAGTGCTTGCTCTCGTCGGCCCACATGGGCTTGTGGTACGGCGACTCGGGATCGACCCAGAACTCCAGCATGCAGCGCGGCGCGTGCGTGCTGCCGGTGACCGTGCCGTCCTTGAGCTCGCGCACGTCGCGGATATCGACGATCTGCACCTTGGGGTCGTCCAGCATGGCCAGCACCTCGGGGACGCTACGTGTGTGCACCTGGGCCATGGCTTCGTCGACGAGGGCGCGGAATCCTTTAATGATGGGCATGGTGTCTCCTTCAGTTTTGTCTTCAGAGTGTGCGCTGGATCAGGATCTTCTGCACATCGCTCGTGCCTTCGTAGATCTGGCACACGCGCACGTCGCGGTAGATGCGCTCGACCGGGAAATCCTGCACATAGCCGTAGCCGCCCAGGGTCTGGATGGCCGTGCTGCAGACCTGCTCGGCCATCTCGCTGGCAAAAAGCTTGGCCATGGCGGCTTCCTTGAGGCAGGGGCGGCCGGCATCACGCAGCGCGGCGGCATGCCAGGTCAGCTGGCGCGCGGCCTCGATCTTCGTCGCGCAGTCGGCCAGACGAAAGCCCACGGCCTGGTGGTTGTAGATGGGCTGGCCGAAGCTTTCGCGTTCCTTGGCGTACTGGATGGCCACCTCCAGCGCGCTGCGCGCCATGCCGATGCTCTGGGAGGCGATGCCGATGCGCCCGCCTTCCAGACCGCCGAGCGCGATCCTGTAGCCCTCACCCTCGGTGCCGATCAGGTTCTCGGCCGGCACGTGGCAGTTCTCGAAGCGGATCTGCGCCGTGTCACTGCTGTGCTGACCCAGCTTGTCCTCCAGGCGCTCGACGATATAGCCCGGCGTGTCGGTGGGCACGAGGAAGGCGCTCATGCCCTTCTTGCCCGCGCCCTTGTCCGTCACGGCAATGACGATGGCGATGTGCCCGTGCTTGCCACTGGTGATGAACTGCTTGACGCCGTTGAGCACATAGCCGTCACCGTCCTTCACGGCCGTGGTGCGCAGGCCCGAGGCGTCGGATCCCACATGCGGCTCGGTCAGGCAGAAGGCGCCGAGCAGCTCGCCGCGCGCCAGACGCGTGAGCCAGCGTTCCTGCTGCTGCGCGTTGCCGTGTTTCATGAGGATGGCGTTGACCGGGCAGTTGGTCACGCTGATGGCCGTGCTGGTGCCGCCGTCACCCGCGGCGATCTCTTCGAGCACCAGGGCCAGGCTCAGGTAGTCCAGCTCCGCGCCACCCAGGGCCTCGGGCACGCAGATGCCGTAGGCGCCGAGCGCGGCCAGGCCCTGGTGCGCCTCGCGCGGGAAGTGGTGCTCGCGGTCCCAGCGCGCGGCGTGGGGCCAGAGCTCGGCACGCGCAAAATCGCGCACCGCGTCGCGGATCATTTCCTGGTCGGGGGTCAGCAGCATGGGCCGGCTTTCGATTGACGTTGACGTAAACGTCAATTATGCGCGGTGCTGCCTACCAGCCTTCGAAACGGCTGCCGTCGTGTCCCACAAAGGCGCCCCGGTCCGCCAGCGTCAGGCCAGCCAGGGTGCGGCGCATGGCGGCCACGCTGTCCTCCACGGACAAGGGTGCGCTGGCGCCCCCCATGTCGGTACGCACCCAGCCCGGCGAGAGCGCCACCATGATCACGTCGGGATAGTCGGGCTGGGCCGCGGCCACCGCCATATTGAGCGCGGCCTTGCTCACGCGGTAGGTCCAGGCCAGGCTGGACGCCACGGTGGAGATCTGCGCCAGACCGCTGGTGATGAAGGCCATGCGCCCTTGCGCCGCCGCCACCTGCGGCGCCACTTGCGGAATAACCTGCATGGCGCCCAGCACATTGGCGTGCATGACGCGGTCGAACTCGGGCTGCGTGGGCGGGCTCGTGGCGCCGCCCTCGGACCAGACACCGGCCACGTAGATCGCCACATCGATCTCCTCACCATCGAGCTGCCAGGCCAGGCCGCTGACGCTGGCCGGGTCGGCCACATCGACCTTCAAGGCCGTGGCGCCGAGCACACGCAGACGCGCCAGGCCGGCCTCGTCCCTCGCGGTGGCGATCACGCGCGCGCCCTCGGCCGCGTACTGGCGCACGAACTCCAGGCCGATGCCGCGCGAGGCGCCGATGACGAGGACAGTGCTCATGTCAGCACCGCCCGGCCGCCCGCAGGCGCTGACGCACTCCCTCGGAGGGCAGAGAGCTACACCCTGTGAGCGAGCGTGGGGACCACATGGTTCAGAGCCGGAAGGTGCCGACGAGCTGGTTGAGATGCTGGGCCTGCTCCCGCAGGCTCATGGCTGCGGCCGTGGACTCTTCCACCAGCGCAGCATTCTGCTGCGTCGCCTGGTCCATGCTCTGCACGGCCTCACCGACCTGCGCCACGCCCTGGCTCTGCTCGGTGCTGGCCGCGCTGATCTCGCCCATGATGTCGGTCACGCGCCGGATGCTGGCCACCACCTCGTTCATGGTCTGGCCCGCCTGTTCCACCTGGGTGCTGCCCTGCTCGACCCGGCCCACGCTGTCGGTGATCAGGGCCTTGATCTCCTTGGCGGCCTCGGCGCTGCGGCTGGCCAGGGTGCGCACCTCGCCCGCCACCACCGCAAAGCCGCGACCCTGCTCGCCGGCCCGCGCGGCCTCCACGGCAGCGTTGAGCGCCAGGATGTTGGTCTGGAAGGCAATGCCGTCGATGACGCTGATGATGTCGGCAATCTTGCGGCTCGAATCATTGATGCCCTTCATGGTGTCGACCACCTGGGCCACCACCTCGCCACCCTGCACGGCCACGGTGCTGGCGCTTTGCGCCAGCTGGTTGGCCTGGCGCGCGTTGTCGGCGTTCTGCTTGACGGTGGAGCTCAGCTCCTCCATCGAGGCCGCGGTTTCCTCCAGTGCACTGGCCTGGCTTTCGGTGCGCGCACTCAGATCCTGGCTGCCGGCAGCAATCTCGCTGCTAGCCGTGGTGATGCTGTCGGTGGAATGGCGCACCTCGCCCACGAGCTGGCGCAGCGACTGCTGCATGCGTACCAGTTCCTGCATCAGGCTCTGGGGAAACTCGGTAGGCGGCACCGGATAGGCCAGATTGCCCTGGGCGATCTGCGACAGTGCATCGCGGGCCTCGCCCGGGTCGCCGCCGAGCTCCCGGCTGACGGTGTTGCGCAGATAGAGCGTGAACCCTACGGCCACCGCCACGGCCAGCGCAGCCAGCAGCAGCGAGAACCAGAGCAGACGACTGGCCTGGCGCTCGACCTGGGCCTGGGCTTCGTCCGAGACCTTGCCCGCCTCGGCGATCTGCTTGAGCAGTTCCCCTCGCAGCGCGCGCCATGCCGGTGTCTCGGCGCTGTTGAGCATCTTGACCGTCTCCGGCGACTGCTCCTTGGCCAGGGACAGTACCCGGTCCTGGGCCTGGGCCTGGGCAACGCGCAGGGCCGGCAGCTTGTCGACGCTGGCCGCAAACACCGTGCCCTTGGCCACCGTGGCGGTGCCGGCATAGGCCTTGTCATAGGCCTCACGCGCCGCCTCCAGGTTCTTGTAGGCCTGGGGGTTGGTCGGGTCAAGCACGATGTTGCGCAGGGCCTGCCCCATCTGCAGGCCCTGGGCGTACATCTCGCTGAGACCGGTACTGATGCGCTGCTCAGTCTGGATGTAGCTGCTGAACTGGTTCTTGGTGTAGACCAGACCGCCGATGCTGCCGGCCAGACCGACCATGAAAAGCGCCGCGGGGACCACGGCGCAGAGGAGGAGCTTGGCACTGAATTTCATGAATGGACCTTCCCTGGAAGCAAGGTCCATATCATCGCCTACTTATGTATTCCGCAGGATACCCCTAGGGGAACACATAGGCGCCGATCAGCCCCGTTTCTTCAGAGCATTTCCAGCGCCACGGCCGTGCCTTCGCCGCCACCGATGCACAGTGTGGCCAGGCCGCGCTTGAGGCTGCGGGCCTTGAGCGCGTGCATCAGCGTCACCATGATGCGGGCACCGGAAGCGCCGATGGGGTGGCCCAGGGCGCAGGCGCCACCGTTGACGTTGACGATGTCGTGCGAGACCTTGAGCTCTTCCATCAGCGCCATGGGCACCACGGCGAAGGCCTCGTTGACTTCCCACAGGTCCACGTCCTTGACGCTCCAGCCGGCCGCGGCCAGGGCTTTCTGCGTGGCGCCCACGGGGGCGGTCGTGAACCACTCGGGCGCCTGGGCGTGCATGGCGTGCGCCACGATCTTCGCCAGCGGCTTGAGACCGTGCTTGGCGGCGGTGGAGGCACGCATCATCACAAGCGCCGCGGCGCCGTCGTTGATGGACGAGCTGCTGGCGGCGGTGATGGTGCCGTCCTTCTTGAAGGCGGGCTTGAGCGCGGGGATCTTG
>CAMLNH010000107.1 GCA_946481355.1 uncultured Curvibacter sp. | reverse complement strand
ACATATAGCCCAGGGGCTGGCCGTTCTGCATCAGCGGCGTGGCATTGGCCATGACCCAGTAGTAGTCACCGTTCTTGCGCCGGTTCTTCACCGGTGCCGACCAGGGCTTGCCCGCCTGGATGGTGGCCCACATGTCGCGGAAGGCCTCCTCGGGCATGTCAGGGTGGCGGATCAGGTTGTGCGGCTGGCCCAGCAGCTCGTCCTTGCTGTAGCCACTGACCTCGATGAAGCGCGGGTTGCAGTAGGTGATACGGCCCTTGGTATCGGTGGTCGAGACCAGGGTTTCTCCGGAGGGGAAGGGATATTCTCGGTCGGTGACCGGGAGATTGGTACGCATGCGCATCCTCCATGGTTCCGGTGATATGAACCGGATTTTCTTGATGCGCGCAGTATCGGCACGTGCCCCCGGCACGTCAATGATTCCACGGAATGGCCAGCGGCTTTCTTGACACAAGTCAAATTTCGCCGCAGGCCCGCCTGACGCGTTTCAGCGCCGGGCCAGGCTTACTGCATGGAGTGCAGGCCGATGCGATTGCCCTCGGTGTCGACCACCAGCGCCATGAATCCGTAGGGGCCGAGCGAGGTCTTGGGCTGCTCCAGCCGGCCGCCGTGCTGCGCCACGCGCGCGGCCTCGACCGCGCAGTCCGTGCAGCTGAAATAGACCAGGGTGCTGTTGCCGCCGGCGACCATGCCGGGCATCTTCGCCAGCGTACCGGAGGCGCCGTAGCTGCCGTCGTGCATGGGAAAGGCCCACATCTCCAGGCTGCTGTCGCCGTCCGGGCTCTCCAGCCGCGTGAGGGTCACGCCGAGCATGCCCTGATAGAAGGCCTTGGCGCGTGCCATGTCGTTCACATAGATCTCAAACCAGCCGACGGGGTTGTTCATGGTGAAACTCCTGCAAGGTAGGGGAGAAAAAAGGAAAGCCTCAATCCGAAGCCGCGGCCTGCACACGCGCCAGCAACAGGTCACGTTCGCGCTGGTTCTGCGTCAGAGATGCCGCACGCTCGAACTCGATGCGTGCCTCGGCATGGCGACCCAGTTTCTGCAGCAGGTCGCCACGCACACTGGGCAGCCACTGGTAGGCCTGCAGGGCCTTCTCGTCGCGCAGCGTGTCGAGAATGGCCAGGCCCGCGGCCGGGCCGTAGGCCATGGCCACGGCCACCGCGCGGTTGAGCTCCACCACGGGCGACGGCGCGGTCTGCGCCAACGCTTCGTAGAGCGCCGCAATGCGCGCCCAGTCGGTCTGGGCCGCCTCGTGCGCACGTGCGTGGCAGGCGGCGATGGCCGCCTGCAGCGCATAGGGCCCCAAAGATTCACCGTGCTGCGCACACAGGGCTTCGGCACGCGCCAGCGCGTCGAGCCCGCGGCGGATCAGCAGGTGGTCCCATTGCGCGCGGTTCTGGTCGAGCAACAGCACGGGGCGGCCCTGGGCATCGGTGCGCGCCGCCATGCGCGAAGCCTGCAGCTCCATCAGGGCCTGCAGACCCAGCACCTCGGGCTCGGTGGGCGCCAACGCGGCCAGCATGCGGCCCAGGCGCAGCGCCTCTTCCACCAGGGCCGGGCGCATCCAGTCCTCGCCTGCGGTGGCGGTATAGCCTTCGTTGAAGACCAGGTAGACCACTTCCAGCACCGAGGCCAGTCGCTCGCCCAGGGCCTCGCCGCGCGGCAGCTCGTAGGGCACCTTGGCCTCGCTCAGCGTGCGCTTGGCGCGCACGATGCGTTGCGCCAGCGTGGCCTCGCTGACCAGGAAGGCGCGTGCGATCTCGTGGGTGCTCAGCCCAGCGATGAGCTTGAGTGTCAGCGCCGCGCGCTGCTCGGGCACGAGCACCGGATGGCAGGCCGTGAAGATCAGGCGCAGCATGTCGTCACCAATGGCGTCGGCGCGCCTGGCATCGATGCCCTCGCTGATGTCGGGCACCACCAGCGCTTCCTGCGCCTCCAGATCCAGCCCCACCCGCTCGAGCACCTCGCCCTGTACCTTGTGGCGGCGCAACAGGTCCAGCGCGCGGTGCTTGGCCGTGGTCATGAGCCAGGCACCGGGTTTGTCGGGCAGACCTTCACGCGGCCAGTGTTCGAGCGCAGCCACCAGTGCATCCTGCGCCACCTCCTCGGCCAGGCCGATGTCGCGCAGCATGCGGGCCACGGCCGCGACGATGCGCGCGGACTCGATGCGCCAGACGGCGGCAATGGCCTCATGGGTAGCGGTGTGCATGCCGACGACGTCAGGAGGTACTGGCCGTCTCGGCCGGGAAGGCACTCATGTCCATATAGGCCAGTTCCCAGACGTGGCCATCCGGGTCCTCGAAACCGTGCTGGTACATGAAGCCGTGGTCCACCGCGCTGCGCGGCACGGTTCCGCCCGCGGCCCAGGCCTTCTTGACCTGGGCATCCACTTCCTCGCGGCTCTCGCAGGACAGACAGAGGATCACCTCGGTCCCCTTGCGTGCGTCAGCCACAGGCTTGCCGGTGAAGCCGGCAAAGAAGGGCTCGGTCAACAGCATGGCGTAGATGTTCTCGCCGATTTCCAGGCAGGCCGCCTTCTCGTCGGTGAACTGCGGGTTGAAGCTGTAGCCGAGTGCGCCGAAAAATTCCTTGGAGCGCACCAGGTCGCGCACGGGCAGGTTGACGAAGATCTGTTTGTTCATGATGTTCCTTTGAACCGATGAATGTTCAGCCGCGTTCGGCCAGTTGCTGCAGGCTGGCCAGACCGGCCTCGAAGTCGGCGCCGATCATGGCGTCCATATTGAAGATCAGGCCCATGAGCTTGGCGATGTAGGGGCAGTCGCCGCGCATGGCCCAGGTGACCTCGGTGCCGCCGGCCTTGGGGGCCAGCGTGAAGGTGATGTCGTTGTGCGCTTCCATGGGCGCACTCATGTCCAGGCGCATGCCGATCTGCTGCGGCGTGCTGGCCGTGATGGTCAGGCTGCCCTCGCCCACCTCGCTGTTGCCCTTGAAGACGTAGCGCGCGCCCGGGCCGGCGACCGGGCCGCTGTAGCTGGATTGCATGGCCGGGTCCTTCTTGTCATAGGGATTCCAGCGGTTGAAGGCGCGCATGTCGTTGATCAATGCGTGCAGCTTCTCGGGCGGCGCCTGGATCTGAAGGCTGCGCTGCACGGTAAAGGTGTCGGGCTGCGTGAAGGGCAGGAGCAGCAGGCCGGCCAGCAGCACGGCCACAACGATGAGGATCTTCTTGAACATGGCGAGCCTCCCTCAAGCCGCAGCCGGCATCACGTGGGCAAAGTCTTCCATCTCGTAGAGACGACGCACCTCGATCTCGGCCGCCATGCCCTCGCCCACGGGGTTGGGGAAACGGCGCGTCCATTCCAATGCCTCCTCACGGCTGCGCACCTGGATCAGGGTGTAGCCCGCGATCAGCTCCTTGCTTTCGGTGAAGGGCCCGTCGATCACGCGGCGGCTCTTGCCTTCGTAGCGGATGCGCCAGCCCTGGGAGCTGGGTGCCAGGCCCGTGGCGTCGAGCAGCACACCGGCCTGGGCCAGTTCCTCATGGAACTTGCCCATGACCTCCATCATCTCGCTCATATTGGGAGGGAACACGCCAGTCTCGGACTGCGGCGTGGCTTTGACGACGATCATGTAACGCATATCGACTCCTTGTGTGTCTGTCAGCCTCGAATTTGCGGCTGATACATGCACGACGAAGGAGAACCTGCGATTTCGACAGCGGCCAGCCAGAAAGTTTCAGATCGACACGTTTGTGAGCGCTCAGTTCTCGTAACAGGGTGCGGTCTCGCGCACCTCCACCGTGCACCATTCGGCGGCCGGGCACTGCCGGGCCAGCTCCAGCGCCTCCTCACGGGTCTGGCAGTTGACCAGGAAGAAGCCACCGACCATTTCCTTGGCCTCGGCAAACGGTCCGTCCGTGAGCGAGGTGCGGCCAGCACGCACCTGCACGCGCGTGGCGTGTTCCTGCGAGGCCAGTGATTCGACGGCCAGCAGCTGGCCACGCGCGCGCAACTCGTCGGCGAACTTCAGCATGCGGCCATAGACCTCGCGGCCTTCGGCTTCGGTGCGGGTACGGCGCTGGCCCGCGGGTTCGACCATCATGAGCATGTAAGACATGGCAACTCCCTGAATCCGCTGTTGGAGAAGGCAAACATCATAGCGAGCGCGCATGAAAAAAGCCGGCCTGTTGCCAGGCCGGCCGCTCTTGAAACCCGTGGGGGTTTCCGGGGTGGACGCGTTCCGTTTACTGCTTCACGGCCTCGACCTGCACCACCAGGCGCACGTCCTTGGGGAAGCCCCACTGGATGCCGTAGTTCATGCCGTAGGCCGTGCGGTCGATCGTGGTCTCGAAATCGCCGCCGCAGACCTCACGCTTGAGCATGGGGTTCTGGTAGCAGTTGAACTGGCTGGCCTTGAGGGTCACGGGGTGGGTCTTGCCCAGCAAGGTCAGGCTACCGCTGACTTCGCTGACCTTGTCGCCGTTGAAGCTGAACTTGTCGGCGACGAACTTGGCAGTCGGGTGTTTCTCGACGTCGAAGAAGTCGGCGCCTCGCAGGTGGCGGTCGAAGGCGGCAGTGCCGCTGTTGATGGAAGCCACGTCGATGGTCAGCTCCACCTTGCCGCTCTTGCCGGCCTTGTCCAGCTGCACGGTGCCTTCCTTCTTGTCCCAGCGACCACGGTTGGTCGAGGTGCCGAAGTGGCTGATCTCGAAGGTCACGAAGGTGTGGGTCGGGTCAATGGCGTAGCTGGCGGACTGGGCCTGGGCAGCGCCGGCAGCCAGGGCGGCAGCGGCGATCAGGGCGAGAGCGGTCTTGCGCATGGAAGGTCTCCTGAAAAACAAGGGTGGAAGGAAAAGAAACTCAGAGTTTGCCCACGCCGGTCAGCGCGAGCTTGAACTTGACCTGCACGTCGTCGGCCACCATGGAGGTGTCGGACCACTCGGCCTCGCCGATCTTGAAGACCAGGCGCTTGATGGTGAAGCTGCCCATGGCCGTGGTGGTGGCGCCGGACTGCGTGAGCTGCACCGGCACCAGCACGTCGTGGCTGTTGCCCTTGATGGTGAGCTTGCCGGCCACTTCGAACTTGCCACCGCCCAGGCCCTTGACGGCCGTGGACTGGAAGCTGGCCTGCGGGAACTTGGGCACGTTGAACCAGACCGGCTTGGGCAGCTCGGCATCGGTCTCGGGCACGCCCAGGCTGGCGCTGCCCGTGTCCACGGTGAAGGCGATCTTGCTGGTGGCGGGCTTGGCCGGATCGAAGGCGATCTGGGCGTCGAACTTCTTGAAACGCCCCTCGACCGGCACGCCCATCTGGCGGCTCACGAAGACGATCTCACTCTGCGCGGGTACGAGCTTCTGCTGCGCCAGCGCGGGCAAGGCCACCAGCGTGGCCAGGGTGAACGTGAGGGTGTGAAGGAAAGACATGCGGACTCCTGTTCCGGGTGGGAAGGTCAACGACGACCCGGCAGCATGCGGGTGAGCAGGCTGTCGCGGTCGACGAACTGATGTTTGAGCGCCGCGGCCACGTGCAGCACGACGAGCGCCGCCAGCGCATAGGCCGCGTAACCGTGCCAGGGCTTGATGGCCTCGGCCAGGGCCTTGTCCACCGGCATGAAGTCCGGCAGCGGCAGCACGCCGAAGACCACGATGGGAAAGCCGGCCGACGAACTGTAGGCCCAGCCCAGCAGCGGGATGGCGAAGAAGAGCACATAGAGCGCGCCATGCGTGCCATGGTGGGCCAGGCGCTGCCAGGCCGGCATCACGGCCAGCACCGCATCGGGCAAAGCCGGCGGACGGTGGCTCAGGCGCCAGAGCAGGCGCAGGAAAGACAGCGTGAGCACCACGATGCCCGCCCACTTGTGCCAGTTGTAGAGCTTGAGCCGCTGGGGCGAGAACGGCAGGCTGGTCATGTAGAGACCGACCACGAACAGCCCCAGCAGCAGCAGCGCCAGCAGCCAGTGCAAGCCGATGGCGGTACGGGTATAGCGGGTGGGGCTGGTGTCAGACATGGGCGGCAAGTCTAGGGCCCGCGATCGGTCCCTGTGGTGAACAGGGTTGATGAGTCAGTTCAAAAATTTTGACGGAACCAAGCCCATCGGTTCAACTCCTCGCTCAGATCGCGACCAGCTTGCGCACACCGTCGGCCGCCATGTCCTTGCCTTGGCCGGCTGCGATGACCGCGCCGCGCTCCATCACCACGTACGCGTCGGCCAGTTCCTCGGCAAAGTCATAGTACTGTTCCACCAGCAGGATGGCCATGTCGCCCCGGTCGGCCAGCATGCGGATCACGCGGCCGATGTCCTTGATGATGCTGGGCTGAATGCCTTCGGTCGGCTCGTCCAATACCAGCAACCTGGGACCGGCGGCCAGCGCCCGCGCAATCGCCAGCTGCTGCTGCTGCCCGCCCGAGAGGTCGCCGCCGCGGCGGTGGATCATCTGCTTGAGCACGGGGAAGAGTTCGTACAGCTCCGCCGGGATCGGCGTGCCACCGGGCTTGCTGGCCAGGCCCATACGCAGGTTCTCCTCCACCGTCAGGCGGGCGAAGATCTCGCGGCCCTGGGGGACGAAGCCGATGCCGGCTCTTGCTCTTTGATAGGGTGTGTCCTTGTGGATGGCTTTGCCTTCGAACTCGATATCGCCTGACTTGATGGGTACCAGGCCCATGAGGGACTTGAGCAGCGTGGTCTTGCCTACGCCGTTGCGGCCGAGGACGACGGTGACCTTGCCCAGTTCGGCTTGGAGGCTGACGTCGCGGAGGATGTGGGAGCCGCCGTAGTACTGGTTGATGTTTTTGACATTCAGCATGTCTGGCTCACTTCTTTCTGCTTGCACCAGGGCTCGGATGCTTTGCCGGGTCTCGCCCCGGCGGGCGCCTCACTTTCTTTGTCTCGCCAAAGAAAGTAAGCAAAGAAAGGCGAGCCGGGTGCGTCGTCCCTGCGCTGAAGCGCAGGGCACGCTGCGTTGCTCGGACCGGGCGGGGTGCGCGCAAACTCGCTGCGCTCAAACATGCGCGCCCCTTTCTCCGCCCGCTCCTGCGCTACTCGCCTCCGCACACGGCGGTGGGAGTCAGCAGACCCAAGACCGAATACCACGGGCACGCAGGCCTGCGGGTTTTCGGTACCCGCTCCCCACCCTTGTGTATGTGCCGAGGAGCGCAGACTTGGACGGATCAAGGGCTGCGCATGTTTGAGCCCGCAGGGCGAGTTTGCGCAGACCCCGGCCAAGTCGAGCACCGCAGGTTGCCCCGGCGCAGCCGGGGTCACAGACACCAGGGTCGCCTTTCTTTTGGGTACTTTTCTTTGGCGAAGCAAAGAAAAGTACCTCGCCCGCCGGGGCGAGACCCGGCAAGCCACTGAGCCAACCATATGAGAAGAGCGAAGAGATGTGAACAAGATCATCTCCCGAGGTAAACCTCAATCACCCGCTCATCCGCCTGCACCTCTTCCAGCGTCCCCTGCGCCAGAACAGACCCATCACACAACACCGTCACGATCTCCGAGATCGTCTTGATGAAGCTCATGTCGTGCTCCACCACCATCAGCGAATGCTTGCCCTTGAGCGTGAGGAAGAGCTCGGCCGTGCGCGCGGTCTCCTCGTCGGTCATGCCCGCCACCGGCTCGTCCAGCAACAAGAGCTTGGGGTCCTGCATCAGCAGCATGCCGATCTCCAGCCACTGCTTCTGGCCGTGACTCAGGTTGCCGGCCTGGCGGCTCACGCTGTCGGCCAGGTGGATGGTGTGCAGCACCTCGGCCAGGCGGTCGCTCTGGAGCGAGTCCAGGCGGAAGAACATCGAGGACTTCACGCCCTTGTCGGTCTTGAGTGCGAGCTCCAGGTTCTCGAACACCGTCAGCTGCTCGAAGACCGTGGGCTTCTGGAACTTGCGGCCGATGCCCAGCTGGGCGATCTCGGGTTCGCTGTGGCGCAGCAGGTCGATGGTGGAGCCGAAGAAGACCGTACCCTCGTCGGGCCGGGTCTTGCCGGTGATGATGTCCATCATCGTGGTCTTGCCCGCGCCGTTGGGGCCGATGATGCAGCGCAACTCGCCCGGCGCGATGTCCAGGCTCAGCTTGTTGATGGCCTTGAAGCCGTCGAAGCTCACGCTCACATCCTCCAGATAGAGGATGCGACCGTGCGTGACGTCCACTTCGCCGGCCTGCACCAGACGGCCGTAGCTGGCGGTCTGGCCGCCAGCCACGGTGTTCAGACGCTCCGCGTCCAGGGCCGCGAGACGGGCCTCGTAGCGTTTGGCGCCCTGTTCCAGCAGATCGGGCGTCATGACTTTTTCTCCCACATCGTCTTGAGTTTTTGCACCAGCCCCACGATGCCATTCGGCAGGAACAGCGTGACCACAATGAACAGCCCGCCCAGGAAATAGAGCCAGTATTCCGGGGCCGCCACGGTGAGCCAGCTCTTGGCGCCGTTGACCACGAAGGCGCCGACGATGGGGCCGATCA
>CAMLNH010000106.1 GCA_946481355.1 uncultured Curvibacter sp. | reverse complement strand
GCGAGATGCGCGCGCCGTACATCAGGGCCGAGAGGATGTCGCGGCCCTGGTCGTCGGTGCCGAGCAGGAAGCGGCTGCTGCCGCCCTCGCTCCAGGCCGGGGGCAGGCGCGCGTTGGACAGCTCCAGCGTGCTCAGGTCGAAGGGGTTGTGCGGTGCCAGCCAGGGCGCGCCCACGGCACCCAGCACGCAGACCAGGGCGATGCCGGCGGCCAGCAGGGCCGTGGGCGAATGGCGCAGGCTGTGGCCGATGTCGCTGGCAAGCCAGCGCGCGAGCCAGGAAGCGGGGGGCGCAGAGGTGTCAGGCATGTCAGTGGCCGGGGCGGTCCACGCGCAGGCGCGGGTCGACGACGAAATAGAGCAGGTCCACGATCAGGTTGATGACCACGAAGATCAGCGCGATCAGGCAGAGGTAGGCGGCCATGACCGGGATGTCGGCAAAGGACACGGCCTGGATGAAGAGCAGGCCCATGCCGGGCCACTGGAACACGGTCTCGGTGATGATGGCAAAGGCGATCAGGCCGCCCAGCTGCAGGCCGGTGATGGTGAGCACGGGCACCAGGGTGTTGCGCAGGGCATGGCCGAAGTGCACGGCGCGGTCGCTCAGGCCGCGGGCGCGGGCGAACTTGATGTAGTCGGTGCGCAGCACCTCCAGCATCTCGGCGCGCACCAGGCGCATGATGAGCGTGAGCTGGAAGATGGCCAGCGTGAGCGCCGGCAGCACCAGGTGGTGCCAGCCCTTGAGCGTGAGCAGGCCCGTGCTCCAGCCGCCGAGCTGCACCACCTCGCCGCGGCCGAAGCTGGGGAACCAGCCCAGGGTGACCGAGAACACCAGGATGAGCAGGATGCCGATCAGGAAGGTCGGCAGGGACACGCCCAGCAGCGAGACCGTCATGAAGACCTGGCTCAGGAGGCTGCCGCGGCGCAGCGCGGCGTAGACGCCCATGGGGATGCCGAGGGCCGTGGCCAGCAGCGCGGCCACCAGGGCCAGCTCCAGCGTGGCGGGGAAACGCTCGGCGATGAGCTGCGAGACCTTGACGCCCTGGCGCAGGCTCATGCCGAACTCGCCCTGCACCGCGTGGGCCAGGAAATGCCAGAACTGCACGAAGAAGGGCCGGTCCAGGCCCAGCTCGGCACGGATGGCTGCGACCTGCTCGGCCGTGGCATCCTGGCCGAGGATGAAGACCACCGGGTCCCCCACGTACTGAAACAGCAGAAAGGCCACGAAGGCCACGGTGACCATGACGAGCACGGCCTGGGCCAGGCGCCGGACGATGAAGGCAAACATGGGGCGAGAAACGGAAAGTGCGCGGGGACCTTGCCCCGCGCAGCGTCAGGCGGGCTTCAGTTGACCTTGATCAGGCGCCAGTCCAGGCGGTTGTCGGCGCGGTGCACCACGTCGATGTTCTTCTTCATGGCCCAGGGGATGACCTGGTTGTGCAGGGGGATGTGGGCCACGTCCTCGTTCTGCAGCGCCAGCGCCTTGGTCAGCAGCTCGGTGCGCAGCTTGAGATCGGTTTCCTTCTTGGTGCGCTCGACCAGGGCGTCCATCTGCGGGTTGCTGTAGCGGCCCACGTTGTAGTTGCCGTCGCCGCCTGCGCCGACCGAGCGGGTCAGCGACTGCAGCGAGTACAGGGCGTCGAAGGTGGGCACGCCCCAGCCCAGCATGTAGATGCTGGCCTCGTAGCGCTGGATCATCGGGAAGTAGGTGGACAGGGGCAGCGTGCGCAGCTTGGCCTTGACGCCGATGCGCGCCCACATGGCCGTCACGGCCTGGCAGATCTGCTCGTCGTTGATGTAGCGGTTGTTGGGGCAGGCGAAGTCGACCTCGAAGCCGTCCTTGTAGCCGGCCTCGGCCAGCAGCTTCTGCGCGGCGGCCACGTTGTAGGGGTAGCGCTTGTGCACGTCCTTGCTCCAGCCCGTGACCTGGGGCGCGACCAGCGCGCCCGTGGGCTGGCCCAGGCCGCGCAGCGTGACGCGCGCGATGGTCTCGATGTCGATGGCCTGGTACAGGGCCTTGCGCACGCGCAGGTCCTTGAGCGGGTTCTTGCCCTTGATGTTGCTGCCCGGCAGTTCCTCGCGGAACTGGTCCATGCCGAAGAAGATGGTGCGGTTTTCGACGCCGTCGAGCACCTTGAGATTGGGTGCGCTACGCAGGCGCGGCAGGTCCTGGGGGCTGGGGTCGAGTACGAAGTCCACCTCGCCCGAGAGCAAGGCGGCCATGCGCGTGGCCACGGCCTTGACCGGGGTGTAGACGATCTCGGCCACATTGCCTTCGCTTTTGCCCCACCAGGCGGGGTTCTTCACGAGCACCAGCTTCTGGTCGGGCTGCCACTCCTTGAGCATGAACGGGCCGGTGCCGTTGGCGTTGCGGTGGGCGTAGTTTTCCTCCTGCACCTTGATGTCCTTGGGCTCGGTGGACTTGTTCTTCTCGGCCCAGGCCTTGCTCATCATGCGCAGCTCCGTGAGCTGGTTGAGCAGCACGGGGTTGGGGCCGGCGGTGTGGATGTCGATGGACTTGTCATCGACCTTGGCCACGCGGGCGATGCCCTGGGTGAAGACTGCGAAGTTGGAGGTCTTGGCCATGGCACGCTGGATGGAAAAGACCGCGTCGTCGGCCGTGAAGGGCGAGCCGTCGTGGAACTTGACGCCGCTGCGCAGCGTCAGGCGCAGCTGGGTGGGGCTGAGCTGTTTCCAGCCGGTGGCCAGCACGGGGTCGACCTTGAAGGTCCGGCTGTTGTAGTAGACCAGGGACTCGTAGACCGCGGCATGGATGCCGTTCTGCAGGGCGTTGTTCTGCGAGTGCACGTCCCAGGACGCGATGTCGCTGGCGCTGGTCCATTTGAAGGTCTTGGCCTGCAGGCCGGCCGCGCCGAGGGCCAGCGCCGCGCAGAGGGTGAGGTGATGGATCTTCATGTTGACAGCCTTGTGGTTGAAAAAACGAAACCGCTGGCGCGGCAAGACCCGGAGTCTGCGACAGGCCTGCGGGCTCAAGCCCGGGTGTTTTCCCGCAGTGCGGCCTCCAGCGCGTCGATGTACATGGCGGCCACGTCGAAGCCGCTCTGGTCGGTGATTTCCTGGAAGCAGGTGGGGCTGGTGACGTTGATCTCGGTGAGGCTGTCGCCGATGATGTCCAGGCCCACGAGCAGCAGGCCGCGTGCAGCCAGCACCGGGCCCAGGGCCTCGGCGATCTCGCGGTCGCGCGCGCTGATGGGCTGGGCCACGCCCTTGCCGCCCGCGGCCAGGTTGCCGCGCACTTCGCCGCCTTGCGGGATGCGCGCCAGGCAGAACGGTACGGGCTGGCCGCCGATGACCAGCACGCGCTTGTCGCCCTGGGCGATGGCCGGCACGAACTTCTGCACCATCAGGGTCTGCTCGCCATGGTGGTTCAGCGTCTCGATGATGCTGCCCAGGTTCAGGCCGTCTTCCCGCACGCGGAAGATGCCCTTGCCGCCCATGCCGTCCAGCGGCTTGAGGATGATGTCGCGGTGTTCGGCATGGAAGTCGCGCACGGCCTGGGCCTCGCGCGTGACCAGGGTGGGCGTGGTGTACTGCGGGAATTCGAGCAGGGCCAGCTTCTCCGGGTGGTCGCGCAGCGCGCGCGGCTTGTTGAGCACGCACGCGCCCTCGCGCTCCGCCTGTTCCAGCAGATGGGTGGCGTAGAAGTACTCGCTGTCAAAGGGCGGGTCCTTGCGCATGAGCACGGCGTCGAAGTCGCGCAGCGCGGTCAGGCGCTGGGCCGGTGCCTGTGGCGACTCGTGGAACCACTGATCCTCGTGTCCGGTCAGGCGGATGCGACGCACCAGGGCGCTGACCTGGCCACCGGACTGCCAGCGCAGGTGGCGCGGTTCGCAGGCGGCCAGCGTGTGGCCGCGGCGCTGCGCCTCGCGCATCATGGCGTAGGTGCTGTCCTTGTAGGTCTTGAAGCTTTCCAGCGGATCGGCGACAAAAAGCAGGTTCATGAGGGTACGGCGAAGGGGAAAGTGACGGGGAGTCTCTCATGAATCATTGGACGGCCGGCGGTGACGGGTCGACAAGCACATGCACCGTCCAGGGGCAAAAGCAAAAGCTGGACCAGCAGGCTGAGGCTATTACAATGCTCTGCATTCCCCGAGAGCAAGATTCGTGCCTTTCAAGACGTCCTATTTCCCCCGCTGGCTGCTGTGCGCAGGTTTGGCGCTGGCAGTTGCCGGCGCCGCGCATGCCGAGAAGGATGACCGGCTGCAGCCCATGAACATCGAGGCCGATGCCTTGCGCTATGACGACCTCAAGCAGGTCAGCATCTTCACGGGCAATGTGGTGCTCACGCGCGGCACCATCGTGATCAAGGGCGCGCGCATCGAGGTGCGGCAGGACCCGCAGGGCTACCAGCAGGGCGTGGTGACGGCGGCCGAAGGCCAGCGTGCCAGTTTCCGGCAGAAGCGCGACGGCGAGGACGAGTTTGTCGAGGGCGAGAGCGAGACCATCGAATACGACGGCCGTGCCGACGTCTTCAAGCTGATCAAGAACGCCCAGCTGCGCCGTCTGCGCGGTACCCAGGTGAGCGACGTGGTTACGGGCAATGTCATCCAGTACAACAGCCTCACGGATGTCTTCACCGTGGACGGTGGCAGCCAGAAGGGCAGCGCGCCAGGCGGCGGCCGCGTGCGCGCCACGCTGACGCCGCGCAGTGCGGCGCCTGCGCAGGCCAACCCTGGCGTGCCCCTGCGCAGCGACGACGGTGTGGGCGGAGGACGCAAGTGAGCGAGAGCCGCATGACTGACGCCGACAAGCTGCCGGATACGCAGCCCGCCGGGCCGGACACCCAACCTGGCGCCGAAGTGGCCGACTCCCGGCCCGGTGCCGATCCCAGCAAGCTCGAAGCACACCACCTGAAGAAGTTCTACGGCAGCCGCGAGGTCGTCAAGGATGTTTCGCTGACCGTACGCAAGGGCGAGGTCGTAGGCCTGCTCGGCCCCAACGGCGCGGGCAAGACCACATCCTTCTACATGATCGTGGGGCTGGTGCGTGCCAGCGCCGGTGAGATCAGCATCGACGACGAGCGCGTCGAGCACATGCCCATCCATCAGCGCGCGCGCATGGGGCTGAGCTACCTGCCGCAGGAAGCGTCGATCTTCCGCAAGCTCAATGTGGAAGACAACGTGCGCGCCGTGCTGGAGCTGCAGCACGACGAGAACGGCAGGGCCCTGCGCAAGGACGAGATCGAGCGTCGCCTGACCGAACTGCTGCAGGACCTGCGCGTGGAGAAGCTGCGCCTGTCGCCTGCGCTGGCGCTGTCGGGCGGCGAACGCCGGCGCGTGGAGATCGCGCGGGCGCTGGCCACGCAGCCGCGCTTCATCCTGCTCGACGAGCCCTTTGCCGGTATCGACCCCATCGCGGTGATCGAGATCCAGCGCATCATCAGCTTTCTCAAGGCGCGGGGCATCGGTGTGCTCATCACCGACCACAACGTGCGCGAGACCCTGGGCATCTGCGATCACGCCTACATCATCAGCGAAGGCCGCGTGCTGGCCCAGGGTACGCCGGCCGAGATCGTCAACAACGCCGACGTGCGCCGGGTCTACCTGGGCGAGCACTTCAAGATGTAAGCCGGTTGCCCGGCGCATCAGAAGAAGCACATGAAACAGGGACTGTCGCTGCGGGTTTCCCAGCATCTGGCACTTACGCCCCAGCTGCAGCAGTCCATCCGTCTTCTGCAGCTCTCGACGCTGGAGCTCAACCAGGAGGTTGAGCAGCTGCTCGACGAGAACCCCTTTCTGGAGCGTGCCGACGACAGCGTGGAGCGCGAGGCCCATGGCCTGGAGCGCGTCGACGCGCCCGTCCCTGCCGACGAGGCCGACCATGACTATGGCAGCAGCGCTGCCTCATCGGAGGTGGCCGACGAACCTGCCCCTTCGGTGGACCTGGAGCGGGATGGCGACTGGGACGGTGATGGCACCGTCGACCTGGCCCCCGACGACAGCGAATGGGGCGGTGATGCCCCGGCGCGCAACGGCGCGCGTGAGGACGACGAGGCCGATGCCACCGAGCTCGCGCGCAGCCAGGAGTCCTTGCAGGATTTCCTCAAGCGCCAAGCCCTGTCCCTGCGCCTGAGCGCCGAGGACCGCGCCGCCCTGCTCTTTCTGATCGGCTCGCTCAACGACGACGGCTATCTGGAAGACACGCTGGAGGAGCTGGCGCAGAGCCTGGCCGGCGACGACCTGGAGCAGCGCGAAGCCGTGCTCGAACATTTCGAGGTGGCGCTGCGCCTGCTGCAAAGCCTGGAACCTGTGGGCGTGGGTGCACGCAACCTGACCGAGTGCCTGCGCCTGCAGTTGCTGGCGCAGCAGGCCGCTGCACAGCGTGCAGGCGCCGACGCGCAGGAAGCGGCCGTGATCGCGCAGGCCTTGCGCCTGGTGGCGCAGGCGCCCGAGCTGCTGGCGCGGCGCGACCTCAAGAAGCTGGCCCAGCTGACCGGAACCCCCGAGACGCAGGTGCGCGAGGCCCTGGTCCGGGTGGCGCGGCTCGAACCCAAACCCGGGCGGCGCTTTGTCGACGTCGAGCGCAACATCGTCATCCCCGACGTGCTGGTGCTGCGCAGCGGCAACGGCGCGGCCACACGTTTCCGTGTGCAGCTCAACCCCGACGTGATGCCCCGCCTGCGCGTGCACGACATCTATGCGAACGCGCTCAAGGGCCACAAGTCCGAGGGCCACGCCGCACTGCAGCAGCGCCTGCAGGAAGCGCGCTGGTTCATCAAGAACATCCAGCAGCGCTTCGACACCATCCTGCGCGTCTCCAGCGCCATCGTCGAGCGCCAGCGCAACTTCTTCATGCACGGCGAACTGGCCATGCGCCCGCTGGTGCTGCGCGAGATTGCCGACGAGCTGGGTCTGCACGAGTCCACCATCAGTCGCGTGACCACGGCCAAGTACATGTCCACGCCCTACGGCACCTACGAGCTCAAGTACTTCTTCGGCTCGGGCCTGGGCACGGAGTCGGGCGGCAATGCCTCGAGCACTGCGGTGCGCGCGCTGATCAGGCAGTTTGTCGGCGCCGAGAGTGCGAAGAAGCCGCTGTCCGACAGCCAGCTTTCCGAGATGCTGAAAGAACAGGGCATCGAGTGTGCGCGCCGCACCGTGGCCAAATACCGCGAGGCGCTCAAGATAGCCCCCGCTAATTTAAGAAAGGCGCTATGAGCGCCTTCACCCCCAGGCTGCGCTCGCTGCGGTCGCTCCGCCACCCCCCTCCTGCTGCGCAGAGGGGGCGCACCCAGCGGCCTGGCAAAGCCAGCTCCGCGGGTGCCTGCGCTCAAGTCAATTCATGAATCAACTCCAACTCTTTCTCCCCTGCGCCGCCGGCGTGGAGGACTATCTGGCGCCCGAGATCCTGCGCATCACGGCGCTGCCGCCGGGCTGCATCACCCAGCAGCGCGGCGGTGTGGCCGTGCGCGCCTCGTTCGCGCAGGCCATGCGGCTCAATCTCTACAGCCGCCTGGCCCAGCGCGTGCTGGTGCTGGTCTCGCACACCGAGTACCGCAGCGAGCAGGACATCTACCGCGCCGCCATGGCCGTGCCCTGGGAGCAGTGGTTCACGCCCAGGGAGAGCATCAAGGTCGAGATCACGGCCCAGCACAGCCCGCTGACCTCGCTGAACTTTGCAGCGCTCAAGGTCAAGGACGCGGTCTGCGACCGTTTTCGCGAGACTTCGGGTGGCGTGCGTCCCGACGTGGACACCCAGTGGCCCGATGTGCGCATCTACGCCCACCTGACCACCGACCAGTGCTCGCTCTACATCGACACCTCGGGCGAGCCGCTGTTCAAGCGCGGCTGGCGCGAGGACAAGGGCGATGCGCCGCTGAAGGAAACCCTGGCCGCGGCCATGATTGCCGCCAGCGGCTGGGCCGAGGGTGAGGGTGATCTGCTGCCCCTGTACGATCCCTGCTGCGGCAGCGGCACCGTGGTCATCGAGGCGGCGCAGATCGCCTGCAATATCGCGGCCGGTTCGCTGCGCCGCTTTGCCTTCGAGAAATACAAGCCCTTCCGCGTCGCCGAGTGGAAGGCCATGAAGGCCGAGGCTGCGGAGGCGGTGGTCAAACCCGAACCCGGCCAGGTCACGCTGATCTACGGCAGCGACGTCTCGCACCGCATGGTGGACTTCGCGCAGCGCAACGCCGAGCGCGCCGGCGTGGCCGATGTGATCGAGTTCCGCGGCGGCGACGCGCTGCAGCGCATGCCGCCCTGCGCCACACCGGGTGTGATGCTGATCAACCCGCCCTATGGTGAGCGCATCGAGGCCGGCGGTTTTGCTGGCACGGCGCGCTGGGGTGCACGCGAGCTGCCCGAGACCGGCGCGGCCGACGACAATGACTTTTTCAGCAAGCTGGCCACGCACTGGAAGAAGAACTACAGCGGCTGGACGGCCTGGATGCTCACACCCGACCTCAAGCTGCCGGGCAAGATGCGGCTCAAGGAATCGCGTCGCGTGCCCA
>CAMLNH010000105.1 GCA_946481355.1 uncultured Curvibacter sp. | reverse complement strand
TGGGCATGGAAGCCATCTACGAGTTCGACGTGGTGGACATGCCCGTGACCGTGGCCGTGGACGCCGGCGGCACCAGCGCCCACGTCACCGGCCCGGCAGAGTGGAGCAAGCGCATCGCCAGCGGCGAGTTCAAAGGCATCGCGCTCGCCACCGCCTGACGTGACGACTCGACCAGTCGGCGTCTTCGACAGCGGCATTGGCGGCCTCAGTGTCCTTCAGGCGCTGCGGGCCGAGCTGCCGCACCAGAGCTTCGTCTATCTGGCCGACAGCGGCCACGCGCCCTATGGCGAGCGTGACGCCGCCCATGTGATCGCGCGTTCGCGCGCCCTGACACAGCACCTGCGCCAGGCCCATGACATCCAGGCCCTGGTCGTGGCCTGCAACACGGCCACGGCCGCGGCCATCCACCTGCTGCGTGAAGAGCACCCGGACCTGCCCATTGTGGGCCTGGAGCCGGCACTGAAACCCGCGGCCCTGGCCAGCCGCACCCGCCGTGTGGGCGTGCTGGCCACACGCGGCACCTTGCAAAGCACCAAGTTCCAGACCCTGCATCAGTCCCTCGCCGGCCAGGCGGATTTCGTGCTGCGGGCCTGCGATGGTCTGGCCGACGCGATCGAGCACCAGGACCTGCCGCGCATCCAGGCCTTGGCCCGTGAACATGTCGCTGCCCTGGGACGCTGTGGATCGGCCGCAGGCGAAATCGACACCGTGGTGCTGGGCTGCACCCATTACCCCTTGATCCTGCCCACGCTGCGGGACTTGCTCGGGCCGCATGTGACGCTGCAGGAGAGTGGGGGTCCGGTGGCGCGGCAGACTCGCCGCATGCTGCCCCAGGCGGCGGAAACCGGCGAACTCCAGCCGCTCTGGTACACCACGGGCGATGCGGGTGAACTGCAGGCCGCCGTGCAGCGCTGGCTGCAGCCCCAGGCCCGGGTGGAGACGCAGCAGATCTAGTGCGGCCCTACTTGCGGCGACCGGCCCTGTATTCCCAGGGCGGAATGGGCTGCTTGTCACGCCAGAGACCGACACGGGCCAGACGAGCCTCGTCCTGCGCGGCGGCATAGGACTGCCGGTCCGACGCCGACAAGGCCTGCGCCCGCGACTTGTCGTACCAGACCGAACCGCGCTGCAGCTGTTCCATGCTGATGTCACGGCCTTCGACCCGCACCCGGCCGATACGGGGGCTGCCACCTCCGGCGCCCTCCACCGTCACATACTTCTGGAACACCAGTTCACGCAGTGCATCCAGCGAGCGCTGGCCATGGGCCTGGAACTTCTCCGGCGCATCCACAGCGGCCAGTCGCACCGTGTGCTGGACCTTGCGCTCGTCACGGATACGCAACGTGTCACCGCTGACGACCGCCACCACCTGGCCCTGCAAGGTCCAGGCCTGGACCGCAGACCCGATGCACAGGGCCGGCAGAAGCACCAGGAAAGAAAGGAGAGATCTCATGGAGACCGGGATGTATGGATGGTCGGGGCGATACGATTCGAACGTACGACCCTCTGCTCCCAAAGCAGATGCGCTACCAGGCTGCGCTACGCCCCGACTGGACGCGTATTCTACCGGGCAGGCTGCACGTCTTTGCTCATGCGCTAAAGTTTCTGCATGCGCGCGCGCCACTTCCCACTGCCCTGGCTGGAGCCCGGCGAGGATTTCCCGCCGGTCGAGCAGGCCTGGGGACCAGGCTCCGATGCGCCGGGCCTGCTGGCCGCTGGCGGCAGCCTGGATGTGGATACGCTGTGTCGCGCCTACGCCCACGGCATCTTTCCCTGGTTCAGCCCCGGTCAACCCATTCTCTGGTGGAGCACCGACCCGCGCATGGTGCTGGAGGTGGACGAATTCCGCCTGCACCGCTCCCTGCGCAAGACGCTGCAGAAATTCGTCCACACGCCAGGCTGCGAGATCCGCTTCGACTCAGCCTTTGAAGACGTCATCAACGCATGTGCCGGTAGCCTGCGCCCGGGGCAGGACGGCACCTGGATCGTCCCGGCCATGGTGCAGGCCTATCTCGCCCTGCACCGCGCCGGCCATGCACACAGCGTGGAAACCTGGGTGGATGGCCAGCTGGTCGGCGGTCTGTACTGCGTGTCCTTGGGGAAGGCGGTGTACGGCGAATCGATGTTCGCGCGCGCCAGCGACGCCTCCAAGATTGCGCTGGCTGCGCTGGTGGCCTTCTGCCGCGCGCACGGCATCACCCTGATCGACTGCCAGCAGAACACGCCGCATCTGGCGACGCTCGGCGCGCAGGAAATTCCCCGTGTGGATTTTCTGCGCCACATCGACGCGGCCCGCCAGCTGCCGCCGCCCCGCTGGGAGTTCCTGCCCCTATACTGGCAACAACTGCTGACGCCTACCACGGAACCCACGTGACGCACCTCAAGGATCTGCCCCTCCAGAGCCTGCAGTTCTATGCCACGGCGCCCTACCCATGCAGCTATCTGGGCGGGCGGCTGGCGCGCTCGCAGGTGGCAACCCCCAGCCACCTGATCAACAATTCCACCTATTCCGGACTCGTCGCCCAGGGCTTTCGCCGCAGCGGCATGTTCACCTACCGCCCGCACTGCGACGGCTGTCAGGCCTGCGTTCCCCTGCGTGTCCGCGTGCCGGACTTTCAACCCAACCGCAGCCAGCGTCGGGCCTGGAAGCAGCACCAGCACCTCCAGGTCCGGGTCTCACGCCTGTGCTTCGTGCCCGAGCACTACCAGCTCTACCTGCGCTACCAGAATGGCCGTCATGCCGGCGGCGGCATGGACCAGGACAGCATCGACCAGTACACCCAGTTCCTGCTGCAGAGCCGCGTCAATTCGCGTCTGGTCGAATTCCGCGAATCCCTGCCCGACGGCAGCCCCGGCCCACTGCGCATGGTCTCGGTGCTCGATGTCCTCGACGATGGCCTGTCCGCCGTCTACACCTTCTATGACCCCGACATGGCAGCCAGCTACGGCACCTACAGCGTGCTCTGGCAGATCGAGCAGGCGCGCCAGCTCGGGCTGTCTCACGTCTATCTGGGCTACTGGATCCAGGACAGCACCAAGATGAATTACAAGGCCCGCTATGCCCCACACGAGGTGTTGCTCCAGGGACGCTGGCAGTCCCTTGCCGTGCATGACGGGGACATGCCGAGCCCCAAAGATTGATTTCACGAGATAAAATCGGGAGCCCTATGCAGGAGCCCCCCGATGAAGAAAAAAGACCCGGATGCCGTTGCCACGCCCACCGTGCAGGTGATCGAACGCATGTTCACCCTGATGGACGTGCTGGCCACGCGCGAAGACGCCATTTCGCTCAAGGAAATCAGCGAGAAGACCGGGCTGCACCCCTCCACCGCCCATCGCATCCTCAACGATCTGGCAAGCGGACGTTACGTTGATCGCCCGCAGCCCGGCACCTATCGCCTGGGCATGCGCCTGCTGGAACTGGGTAATCTGGTCAAGGCCCGCCTCAATGTCCGTGACGCCGCCATCGCCCCCATGCGCGAATTGCACCGCCAGATCCAGCAGCCGGTGAATCTGAGCATGCGCCAGGGTGACGAAATCGTCTACATCGAGCGCGCCTACAGCGAACGCTCAGGCATGCAGGTGGTACGCGCCATCGGCGGCCGCGCCCCGCTGCACCTCACCTCGGTGGGCAAGCTCTTCCTGGCCGACGACGACCCGCAGCGCGTGCGCGCCTACGCCACGCGCACCGGTCTGGCCGGCCATACCAAGAACAGCATCACGCAACTGCCGGTGCTGGAGCGCGAACTCTCCAAGGTACGCCAGTACGGCGTGGCACACGACGATGAGGAGCTGGAGCTGGGCGTGCACTGCATGGCTGCCGGCATCCACGATGACCAGGGCAAGCTGGTGGCCGGTCTCTCGATCTCGGCGCCGACCGGTCGGCTGGACAAGGACTGGCTGCCCAAGCTGCAGACGATCGCCAGCGAGATTTCACGCATGCTGGGCTATCAGACCAGCGGAGCCGATAAACGCTAAGGGGCGCCACAGCGCCCCTTGAATCATCGCCGGCCTGCACCGAGCATCACAGCACGCGCGTCGCCTGCGGATCGGTACGGTTATCGGTCACGGGGACGATCTGCTGCTTGGCCGGGATCGATTCGACCCAGCGACGCACGCGCTCAGCATCGCCGAGGCGGCTGAGCTTGCCCGCCGAGTCCAGGAACACCATGATCACGTTGCGCCCGGCCACCTTGGCCTGCATGACCAGGCATTGGCCTGCTTCGGAGATGTAACCGGTCTTCTGCAGACCGATCTCCCAGCGCGGATTGAGCACGAGACGGTTGGTGTTGCTGAACATGAGCCTGCGACGGCCATCCGCCACCTGATGCGCGCGCGAGGTGGAGTAGTCGCGCAGCAATTCGTCTTCGGACGCCACGTCGACCAGCACAGCCAGATCGCGTGCGCTCGACTTGTTCTTGCTGGACAGACCGGTCGGCTCGACGAAACGGGTGTCCTGCATACCCAACAGCTGAGCCTTGGCATTCATCATCTCGACAAACACATCCAGCCCGCCTGGATAGGTGCGTCCCAGGGCATGGGCGGCGCGATTCTCGCTGGACATCAGGGCCAGGTGCAGCAATTCACCCCGCGTCAAGGTCACCCCCACGCGCAGGCGCGAAGCACTGCCCTTCTCGGTATCCACATCGTCACGGGTGATGGTGATGGATTCGTCCAGCGGCAGTTCAGCCTCGCTGATCAGCAGCGCCGTCATGATTTTGGTCAGCGAAGCGATCGGCAGCACAGCCTCCTCGTTCTTGCTGAACAGCACCTCCTGGGTTTCCTGGTCGACGACGTACGCGACACTGGAACGCAGGGAAAGCGGATCGCGGGTACCGCGCAGGCCGGCACGCATGGCGTCAGAGGGACGGGCAGGACGCACCACGCGCGCATTGCGCTTGGCATAGACCTTGCGCTTGGCGTCAGAGGAAGTTTTCTTGGCCGAGGCGTGTTTTCCAGCCCCTTGGGACTGGGCCGTAGCCACCATGGGAACAGCCGCCAGCATCGCCAGCACGACTGAGCCCACCCAGAAAAAATGACGCAAATGTTTCACCCGCACACCCTTGCACCGCAAAAAACGGGTGCCAGGGGAACATGGCACCACCATGGGCGAGGTTATACAGAAAATATCATGCAGGATCAAGCACTTGGCGTCGTTTTCTCAACACATTCTTACAAGTTACGAATCGTCCTTACCCTTGCGCCGCGACACGATCGGCCTTGCTGTGCAGTTTGTTGAGCGCACTCAGATAGGCTTTGGCAGAAGCGACCACAATATCGGGGTCCGCGCCCACGCCATTGACCACCCGACCGCTGTTCTGCAGGCGCACCGTCACCTCGCCCTGGCTCTCGGTGGAGCCGCTGATGGCGTTGACGGAATACAGCACCATCTCGGCCCCGCTCTTGACGTGTGACTCAATGGCCTTGAGCGATGCATCGACCGGGCCGTTGCCATCAGACGTACCGTGCACCTCCTTGCCCTCAACGGTGAAGACGATATCCGCATGGGGGCGCTCGCCGGTTTCACTGTGTTGCGCCAGAGAGACAAAACCGTATTGCTCCTTTTCGCTGGTGACGCTTTCGTCGTTGACCAGGGCCAGGATGTCCTCGTCGAAGATTTCACTCTTGCGGTCGGCCAGTTCCTTGAACTTGGCAAAGGCGGTGTTGAGCTCGCCTTCGCTCTCCAGGGCCACGCCCAGGTCCTGCAAGCGCTGCTTGAAGGCGTTGCGGCCTGACAGCTTGCCCAGCACGATCTTGTTGGCGCTCCAGCCCACATCCTCGGCACGCATGATCTCGTAGGTGTCACGCGCCTTGAGCACGCCGTCCTGATGGATGCCTGAGGCATGGGCAAAGGCGTTGGCGCCGACCACGGCCTTGTTCGGTTGAACCACAAAGCCCGTCGTCTGGCTCACCATGCGGCTGGCCGGCACGATCTGGGTGGTGTCGATACCAACGTCCAGGCCGAAATAATCGCGGCGTGTCTTCACGGCCATGACGATCTCTTCCAGGCTGCAGTTGCCTGCACGCTCACCGAGACCGTTGATCGTGCATTCGATCTGGCGGGCGCCGCCAATCTTCACCCCGGCCAGGGAATTGGCCACGGCCATACCCAGGTCGTTGTGGCAGTGCACGGACCAGATCGCCTTGTCGGAGTTCGGGATCTTCTCGCGCAGGGTCCTGATGAAGTCGCCGTAGAGCTCGGGCACCGCATAGCCCACGGTGTCCGGGATGTTCAGGGTGGTCGCGCCTTCCTTGATGACCGCTTCCAGCACACGGCAGAGGAAGTCGATCTCGCTGCGATAACCATCCTCGGGACTGAACTCCACGTCGGCCACCTGGTTGCGCGCAAAGCGCACTGCCAGCTTGGCTTGCTCCAGCACCTGCTCGGGCGACATGCGCAACTTCTTCTCCATGTGCAACGCCGACGTCGCGATGAAGGTATGGATGCGCGCCCGGTTGGCGCCCTTGAGCGCCTCGGCGGCACGCGAGATGTCACGGTCGTTGGCGCGCGAAAGCGAACAGATCGTGGAGTCCTTGATCGTATTGGCAATCGCCTGCACGGCCTCGAAATCACCATTCGAGCTGGCGGCAAAACCCGCCTCGATCACATCCACCTTCAGACGCTCCAGCTGGCGGGCGATGCGCAGCTTCTCGTCCTTGGTCATGGACGCGCCAGGCGACTGCTCGCCGTCGCGCAAGGTGGTGTCGAAAATGATCAGTTTGTCAGCCATCTTTTGCTCCTGTTCGCTGGACGCCCGCAGTTCGAAAACGAAAACCTAAAACAAAAGGCCCGCTGCGGGTGCATACGGGCCTTTGGTTGGAATGCGCGCGCGCTACCGGGACCGCCCGTATTGGCAGGTAAGCAGTAGAGCTAGCGCAAGGAATTTCATGGCCTTCAATGTAGCACAAAAGTCAGAATGGGTGATAGCAATCCGCTATACCGGCATTCAGTGGTGCAGCCCCCGCTCATCCGGCTCGTCCGTCGAGGTGCTGATCACGCTCACGGGTTGGCCCTTGAGCTTGCGCCAGACATAGACCCCGTACCCGCTCAGACCATAGACCACGAAGACACCGAAAAGCACAGTGGCCGGATCGATGGTGACCACGGCGATGCCCAGCACGATGAGGATAACCACGGCGAACGGCACGCTCTTCTTCATGCTCAGGTCCTTGAAGCTGTAGAAGGGAACATTGCTCACCATGGTCAGGCCCGCGTAGAGCGCCAGCACGAACATGGGCCAGGCCACCACAGCCGGATCCACGCCCCACTCCGTCATGATCCAGATGAAACCCGTGACCAGTGCGGCTGCGGCCGGCGAGGGCAGTCCCTGGAAATAACGCTTGTCGACCACGCCCGTGTTGACATTGAAGCGCGCCAGGCGCAACGCCGCACAGGCGCAGTAGACGAAGGCAGCCACCCAGCCCCAGCGCCCCAGCCCCCGCAAGGCCCACTCATAGGCGACGAGAGCCGGAGCGGCGCCGAAGGAAACCATGTCTGCCAGGGAGTCCATCTGCTCGCCGAAGGCGCTCTGGGTATTGGTCATGCGCGCCACCCGGCCATCCAGGCTGTCGAGCACCATGGCGCTGAAGATGCCGATGGCCGCCAGGTCATAACGGCCGTTCATGGCCATGACGATGGCGTAGAAGCCACCGAACAGGCCGCCTAGCGTGAAGAGATTGGGCAGGATGTAGATGCCTTTGCGGCGCTTGCGCACCACCACGCCGGCTTCTTCGCCCCCCTGCTGCTGCGGCGCGTCATCCATGGTTTACCCCACTCGACTGTTTCATCCCGGAAATCCGATTCTTGTGTGTCATGCCGGCAAGTGTAAGCCAGCCCCCTGCTCTCCATAAAACAAGGCCACCGAAGTGGCCTTGTTTCACCGAAGGGGAATTCGGGTCAGTTGCGTGTCTGGTCCACCAGCTTGTTCTTGGCAATCCAGGGCATCATGGCACGCAGTTGGGCACCCACCACCTCGATCTGGTGATCGGCTGTGTTGCGGCGGCGGGCCGTCATGCTGGGATAGCCAGTGCGGCCCTCCAGGATGAACATCTTGGCGTAGTCACCGTTCTGGATGCGCTTGAGCGCATTGCGCATGGCCACGCGCGACTGCTCGTTGATCACCTCGGGGCCGGTCACGTACTCACCGTACTCGGCGTTGTTGGAGATCGAGTAGTTCATGTTGGCAATGCCACCTTCGTAGATCAGGTCCACGATGAGCTTGAGCTCGTGCAGGCACTCGAAGTAGGCCATCTCGGGGGCGTAACCAGCTTCAACCAGGGTCTCGTAACCCATCTTGATCAGCTCGACGGCACCGCCACACAGCACGGCCTGTTCGCCGAACAGGTCGGTCTCGGTCTCTTCCTTGAAATTGGTCTCGATGATGCCGGCCTTGCCGCCACCGTTGGCCATGGCGTAGGACAGGGCCAGGTCACGGGCCTTGCCGGACTTGTCCTGGTGCACGGCCACCAGGTGG
>CAMLNH010000104.1 GCA_946481355.1 uncultured Curvibacter sp. | reverse complement strand
GTGCGCCAGGTGCGCGAGATCATGGACGGCATGAGCACCGCCAGCGCCGAACAGGCCACAGGCATCGGCCAGGTCGCCGAGGCCCTGGCCCAGCTCGACCGCGTCACACAACAGAATGCTGCCCTGGTGCAGCAGATGGCCGCCGCCGCGGGCTCGCTGCAGGCGCTGGCCGGGCAGCAGGTGCAGGCCGTGGCCGTGTTCCGCTTGCAGTCGGGGACCGCCGCCAACGTTGTGCCGCCGCTCGCCCTTGCAGCCTAGGCCGGGTTATCGTCATCGCTTCTTCACGCCAGCGACACGGCGTGGTCACATGACGCTTCCATCATCGCCTCAATCTAGAAGGAGATGCACATGAAAGTCGCCGTCATCGGAGCAGGGTATGTGGGGCTGGTCACCGCCAGCTGTCTGGCCGAGCTCGGCCATGAGGTGGTCTGCATGGACAGTGACCCGCGCCGCGTGGAGCTGCTGCGCAGCGGTGTGGTGCCCATCTACGAGCCGGGCCTGGACACGCTGATCGAGCGCAGCGGCCGTGCCCAGCGCCTCTTCTTCACCACCCGTCTGGCCGATGCGCTGGAGGCCGCCGAGGTGTTGTTCATCGCCGTCGGCACCCCGCCGCGTGAGGACGGCTCGGCCGACCTGGGTCATGTGCTGGAGGTGGCGCGCCAGGTGGGCGCCACGCTCACGCGTCCGCTGGTCGTGGTCAACAAGTCCACCGTGCCCGTGGGCACGGCCGAGCGTGTGCAGGCCGTGCTGGACGCCGGCCTGGCCGCGCGCGGTCTCGCCAGCCTGCCAGTGGCCGTGATCTCCAACCCCGAGTTCCTCAAGGAAGGCGCGGCCATCGACGACTTCATGCACCCGGACCGCATTGTCATCGGCCTGCCCGCGGGCGAGGCCGGCACACGGGCGCGCGCGGCCATGACGCAGCTCTACGCCTCGCTCAACCGCCACCACGAGCGCACCGTCTGGATGGACCTGCGCAGCGCCGAGCTCAGCAAGTACGCAGCCAACGCCATGCTGGCCGTGCGCATCTCCTTCATGAACGAGATGGCCAATCTGGCCGACCTCGTGGGCGCCGACGTGGACGCCATCCGCCGCGGCATCGGCAGCGACAGCCGCATCGGCCCGAGCTTCCTCTACGCCGGCACCGGCTACGGCGGCAGCTGCTTCCCCAAGGACACGCGCGCGCTCATGCAGACTGCGCAACAGCACGGCAGCCAGATGCAGCTCGTGGAGGCCACCGAGCGCGTCAACCACGCCCAGCGCCAGGTGCTGGCGCGTCGCGTCATGCAGCACTTCGGCGCCGATCTGCGCGGCCGCCGCTTCGCCCTCTGGGGTCTGGCCTTCAAGCCGCAGACCGACGACATGCGCGAGGCGCCGAGCCGCCACCTGATCCGCCAGCTCATCCTGCGCGGCGCCGAGGTGGTGGCCCACGACCCGGTGGCGCTGGAGACCGCGCGCGCTGCGCTGGCTGACGACCTGGCCGACATCCCGCAGGGCCTGGCGCGCCTGCAGCTCGTGGGCGACGCCATGGCCGCGCTCGACGGCGCCGATGCGCTGATTGTGGTGACCGAGTGGAAGCAGTTCCACAACCCGGACTTCGCGCTGATCCGCGAGAGCCTGCGCCGCCCGCTGATCATCGACGGCCGCAACCTCTACGACCCGCAGCAACTGCAGGCCCTGGGCCTTGCCTACCAGGGCATCGGCCGGCGCAACGACCTGGCCGGTGAACGCGTCGTGAGCACCGCCGCCCAGCAGGCCCTGGCCGAGGCGGCTTGACAGCCGGCGCCCGTCGTCTGCCGGCCGGTTTCGGCTGGTTCATGGCGGCGCAGTTCCTCTCGGCCCTGGCCGACCACGCGCTGCTCATCGTCACCATCGCCCATCTGCAGTTGCTCGGTGCGCCGCTGTGGTGGGCGCCGCTGCTCAAGTTCAGCTTCACCCTGTCCTACGTGCTGCTGGCGCCGGGCATCGGTGCACTTGCCGATGCGGTGTGCAAGCGCCGCCTCATGATGGCCATGAACGCGCTCAAGCTGGTTGGCGCGCTGGCGCTGCTCTGCGGCCTGCACCCGCTGGCCGCCTTTGCGCTCGTGGGCCTGGGCGCCTCGGCCTACGCGCCGGCCAAGTACGGTCTGCTGACCGAGAGCGTGCCGCCGGCCGCGCTGGTGGCGGCCAACGGCTGGGCCGAATCCGCCGTGGTGCTTTCGGTGCTGCTGGGCACGGCACTCGGTGGCCTGCTGGTCTCGCCGCTCTGGCTGCAGGCCGCGGCCGCCTCGCTGACGCTGCCCGGCGCGTCCAGTCCTGCGCTCAATGTCTCGCTGGCCTGCGTGCTCGGGCTCTATGGTCTGGCCGCACTGTGTCATCTGGGCATCGTGCCCAGCGGCGTGCGCCATGCGCGGCACAGCCATGCACCGGCGCAGTTGCTGGCCGATTTCCGGCGCGCCAACACCCGGCTGTGGCGCGACCGCAGCGGCGGCCTTTCGCTGGCCGTGACCACGGTGTTCTGGGGTGTGGGCGCGCTGCTGCAGTTCGCCGTGCTGCTCTGGGCCGCGCAGCAGCTCGGCCTGGGCCTGGACCAGGCCGCCTGGCTGCAGGGCGTGGTGGCCCTTGGTGTGGTCGTGGGGGCCGTGCTGGTGGCGCGTCGCCTGCGTCTGCGCCACGCCACGGCTGTGCTGGGGCTGGGCCTGCTCATGGGGGCGTTGATGGCCAGCGCGCCGCTGATCCAAGACTGGCGCGTCGCCGTGCCCGTGCTGTTGCTGATCGGTGGCCTGGGCGGCATGCTGCTCGTGCCCATGAATGCGCTGCTGCAGCACCGCGGCCACCGCCTGCTGAGTGCGGGCCAGTCCATCGCCGTGCAAGGCTTCAACGAAAACCTCAGCGTGCTGCTGAGCCTGGGCCTCTACGCGGCCCTGCTGGCGCTGCAGGTGCCGGTGACCGCCATCATGCTGCTGGCTGGCGCCGTGCTGGCCGGCTTCAGCGCCTGGACGCTCGTGCGCCGGCGCCGATCGCCGGGCCTGCAGACGCTCTCAGGCCATCTGCTGCGCCGCGATTGAGAGGCGCTTGCCGTCGCCGGACAGATGTTCGGCCATGGCCAGCTTCATCACGCTCTCGATCTGCGCCACGATGCCGCCCCAGTCGTTCAGGCGGGCAGACTCGCGCGCGCCCGTGCGCAGGCGCGCGCGCAGGCTGTCGTTCTGCACCAGCTCGGCCAGCTGGCGCACGAAGGACGCCTCGTCGTCCATGGCCACGAGCAGGCCGTTGCCACTGTGCGTGATGTTCTCCGATGCAGCAGCGTAGTCATAGGCCAGCACGGCCAGGCCGCTGGCCATGGCTTCGAGCACCACATTGCCGAAGGTCTCGGTCTGGCTCGGGAAACCGAAGATGTCGGCGCTGGCGTAATGCTGCGCCAGGGATGCGCGGTCCAGCGCCCCGGTGAACAGGGCATCGGGTACCAGGGCCTGCAACTCGGCGCGCTGCGGGCCGTCGCCCACGAGCACGAGCTTGAGGTCCGGGCGCAGCAGCCGGGCCTGGGCATAGGCGCGGATCAGCAGGGGCAGGTTCTTCTCCTTGGCCAGGCGGCCCACGCAGAGCAGCACGGGCGTGTCGGGCTGCATGCCCCAGCGCGCACGCAGTTCCTCGCTGCGCAGGGCCGGATCGAACAGCGTGGTGTCCACGCCGCGTGCCACCACCTGCAGGCGTTCGAAGCCCGCGGCGGCCAGGCGATCGGCCAGGCCGCGCGTGGGCACCATGGTGGTCAGGGTCTGGTTATGGAAACGGCGCAGGTAGGCCATGATGGGCTTGCTGAGCCAGCCCATGCCGTAATGGCTGCTGTAGGCGTGGAAATTGGTGCGGAAGTCCGAGGTGACGGGAATGCGCAGCTTGCGCGCCACGCGCAGCGCCGACCAGCCCAGCGGCCCCTCGGTGGCGATGTGCACCAGGTCCGGCCGCTGCAGCGTCCACAGCGGCTGCAGCTGGCGTCGCGAGGGCAGGCCCAGCTGCAGGTGCGGATAGCGTGGAATGGCCATGCCGCGCAGCAACACGTCGCCGCCCTTGCTGTCCGGCCGTACGTCACCCCCCTGGCGCGGGCGCACCAGCTGCACATCGTGCCCGCGCTCGCGCAGGCCCAGCACCACGCGCTGCAGCGTGAGCGCCACGCCGTTGATCTCGGGCGGGTAGGTCTCGGTGACGACGGCGATGCGCAGATGCGTCTGCGCGGCGGGCAGGTTTTCGACCAGCAGGTCGGTGGTGTCGGGCTTCATGCCCTGATGCTGATGCCCGTTTATCTCAGAACGATGACAGCGTGGCGCGCCGGCCTCAGAGCGCCGTGAAATTTTGATGACAGGTGTTGCGCTGTCATGGTTCTTTCATGGGCCGGGCCGACCATCCCCGCAGGCGCACCGTCGTGCCGCCACATGACACACACAGGAGTCTTCGTGAGCTCATTTCTGCAAGCCCTCAAGGTCCAGCGCTGGGACGACCACCGCTACTACCACCACAGCCGCATCAACCAGTCCCTGCACCTCATCAGCGCCTTGGCCTTCCTCGTGGCCTATGCCTTCCTCTTCATCGAGCCGCCCGTGGCCGCGCTCATCGCCTGGCTGATCTCCATGGTCTCGCGCCAGTCCGGCCACTTCTTCTTCGAGCCCAAGGGCTACGACGAGGTCAACCAGGCCACGCACGAATACAAGGAAGAGATCAAGGTGGGTTACAACCTGCAGCGCAAGGTGGTGCTCATGGCCGTCTGGGCCGGCCTGCCCGTGGTGCTGTGGCTGCAGCCGGACTTCTTCGGCCTGCTGGAAGCGCACTCCCAGCCCAGCGGCTACGTGCTCAACGTGGGCTGGCTCTGGCTCTGGCTGGGCGTGGGCGGTCTGGCCTTCCGCGTGCTGCAGCTGGCGCTGACGCAAAGCCTGTACACCGGCATCGTCTGGGCCACCAAGATCATCACCGACCCCTTCCACGACATCCTGCTCTACTGGAAGTCGCCCTGGTACCTGCTGCAGGGCGAGCTGATCGCCAGGCCCGAGTACCTGCAGGCCGAGCGCGCCGAGCACGAGGCCGAGCTGGCCCGCCAGCAGGGCTGAAATGAAAAGGCCCCGGATCGCTCCGGGGCCTGTCGGTATCAGCGGGGCAGTTCAGCGCTTGAAGACCTGCCCCAGCATCTCCCGCAACAGCCCGCGCTTGATGGCCTTGTTCGTCAGGCCCGGTGCCTGCCACCACCAGCCGTCGCGCTGCATCTGCAGGCCGGCCTGCACACAGCGCTCCAGCATGTCCTCGAAATCCGCCTCCGTGAAGTTCAGGCTGAAAATGAAGCGACCCGTGCCCACCCAGCTCAGGGCCAGGCCATGATCGCGCAGGTAGTACTGCAGCATCCAGTTGTAGCGCGAGGGGCGGGTGTAGGCCAGGGTCCAGACGCTGCTCATGTTCGCCGCCTGCAGCGGCAGGCCTTCGGCCTGCATACGGGCGTTGAAGCGCTCACGTCGGGCGTCCCAGGTGGTGTCCAGATCCTGGTAGATCGCCTGCACCTCGGGCGTCTCCAGCCGGCGCAGGAACTCGTTCATCGCGCCCATCACATAGGGGTGGGCGTTGAAGGTGCCACGGGCAAAGCAGATGTCGGCCGGTTTGTCCTCGCGGAAGCGCTGCATCAGCTCGCGCTTGCCGCAGACCACACCCACGGGCAGGCCGCCGCCCAGGGTCTTGCCATAGGTCACCAGATCGGCCTGCACACCGAAATAGTCTTGTGCGCCGCGTGCCGCCAGGCGGAAGCCCAGGAAGACCTCGTCGAAGATCAGCACGATGCCGCGCTCGGTGCAGACCTCGCGCAGCTGCTGCAGCCAGCGTGTGTAGGCCGCACGGTCGTAAGCCGCGCTGCGGCTGCTGTCGAGCAGGGTGGAATCGCCCGGGGCATTTTTATTGGGGTGCAGGGCCTGCAGCGGGTTGATCAGCACGCAGGCGATGTCCTTGCGGGTGCGCAGCACCTTGAGCGAAGCCTCGTGCATGTCGCGCAAGGTGTAGGTCTCGCGCGGGGGCAGGGGATTGCCCGGGCCAGGCTGCACGTCTTCCCACCAGCCGTGGTAGGCGCCGCAGAAGCGCACCAGGTGGCGGCGGCCCGTGTGGTAGCGCGCCAGGCGCACGGCCTGCATCACGGCCTCGGTGCCGCTCATATGGAAGGACACGGCGTCGAGCCCGCTGATTTCTTGCAGGCGGCGCACGTTGTCGGCCACGCAGGGGTGGTAGGCACCGAGCACGGGGCCCAGGTCCTGCGCGATGCGCGCACCCGTCGTGATGCAGGACTTGTAGAAGTCGACCCCCATGACGTTGACGCCGTAGGAGCCGGTGAGGTCGATGTAGCGCTTGCCATCCAGGTCCGTGACCGTCACGCCCTCGCTGCTCTGCACGAAGCCGCCCACGGCCAGATGCTGGCGCAGGTAAGGGCTGAACTGGTAGGGCACGCGGTAGGCGCCGGTGAAACGCAGGTCCGGGATGCCGTCGCGCATTTCTTTCGTGAGTGCGATCGACTTCGGCGATGCCCCTTGCAACCGCCCTGCCAGCGCAAAGAAGCCCGCACGGCGCTGCTGCACCACTTCGTCTGGCGCGCCGTCGCAGGCAAAAAAGGTGGCCTCGTCGTAGGCGTAGCCCGGGATCCAGCGCGCCAGGCGTTTGGCCATGCGCGAATGCCCGGCCAGAGACGGGTGCTTGGCCCGCGAGAGTTCGAGCCGGCGTTTGAGCCAGGGCAGGGAGGCACCGGCGGCGCCGGCAATCCAGGCAAGTTCGTAGGTCATGGTCGTGTGTGAAATGACGATGACTCTTTGTATTCAGATGATTTGACAGCCTTGTGAAAACACCATGACGAAAAGAACATTTCTCGACCGCCTGCTCCAGCAGGAAAGCCTGAACTTCGTGCTCACCAACCGCCTGCCGCGCGTGGCGCTGACCCGTTTCATGGGCCGCTTCAGCAAGGTACGTCAGCCGCTGGTGCGTGATGCGTCCATTGCGCTCTTCAAGTTCTTCGGTGGGCTGGATCTGAGCGAGGCCAAGAAGCAGCGCTTCGATAGCCTGCACGACTGCTTTGTGCGCGAACTCAAGGACGGCGCGCGGCCTTTCGACGCCGATCCGCAGCTGATCTGCAGCCCCAGCGACGGCATCGTCGGCGGCCATGGCCGCATCGAGGGCGACGAGCTGCTGCAGATCAAGGGCATGCCCTACAGCCTCACCGAGCTGCTGGGCAGCGCTGAACTGGCGGCCAAGCACCAGGGCGGCACTTACGTCACCCTGCGCCTGCGCGCCAGCATGTACCACCGCTTCCACTCGCCCACCGACTGCACGGTAAAGCGTGTCACGCACATCCAGGGTGATATGTGGAACGTCAACCCCATCGCGCTCAAACGCGTGCCCAGCCTCTACTGCCGCAACGACCGCGCGGTGATCGAGGTCGCCTTGCCCTCAGGTCAGGCGCTGACCCTGGTGCCCGTCGGCGCCATCCTCGTGGCCAGCGTGCGCCTGCACTTCCTGGGTATGAACCTGCACCACGACTACCGGGGTGAGCAGGTGATCGCCTGCGATGCGACGCTCCAGCGTGGGCAGGAGATGGGCTGGTTCGAGCATGGGTCCACCATCGTGGTGCTGGCGCCGAAAGGGATGGCGCTGGTGGAGGGGTTGACGACGGGGACGGAGGTGAGGGCGGGGCAGGCTTTGCTGCGGCGGGTTTGAGCGCCGGCACAGGCCGGGTGCCTCCTCACACAGCCGGGGGTGGGCGCCGTTCCGTTGCTGGGTTTGACGGTTTGTTTGTAGCGCGGCCCTGCGCTATAGTTGGCCAAATTCTCCAAACAAAACAAGCACTTAGCTTGCAACAAGGGAGGCGCCAGGATGACCATCCGTCCATGTTATTCCGCACTTTTGCGGTTCATATCGCGTTAGCCAACAAGGAGTCAGCTATGACT
Organism: uncultured Curvibacter sp.; assembly: GCA_946481355.1. The sequence continues at coordinate 573 of CAMLNH010000104.1, read as the reverse complement.
ATTGCAGAGTCTGTTATTGCAGAGATCATGAAGCACATGCCGCAAGGCGCTGACAAGTATCTTGTACCGACCGGCGGTGACGGATTTAAGCTCTGCATCCATTGGAAGCTGAACAGCGATCCCGAGCGGCCGAACAAATATTCCAAAACAATTGCCATTCAGGTCCCACGGGAACTAATTGAAGATTTCCCCGGCTACCCTCAAGACATGCAGAACCATGCATTAGCAAGAATCGGCACGTATATCCATGGCAAGCTGGAAACTTTCGATCCAAACCACAATTCACCGCGTGGTGTTCCAGAGCCAGTTGAGCATTGGACTCTCCTCGTCGAGAACATCTTTGGCTAACAAACGTTTCGAGCGGGATGCTCCGCCGGCAAGCCGGCCCCGCCCCCCTCGAGCTGCACGTTATGTCTCATAGTCAAGACAAACGCCGAACCGTGCATCTCGGGGTGCTACATGTGGAGACGCTCCCTGAATACGTCTTCTCCGAATTCATCACCGAAGTCAATCGCGATGGAATTGAACTGGTTGTCGAGGGATACGAGCCCCAGGTATATGGTGGACTTGAGT
>CAMLNH010000103.1 GCA_946481355.1 uncultured Curvibacter sp. | reverse complement strand
CCTGACAGGGGGATTCTCTACTTCCGGCTGGCTCAGGTTTTCAAGGGGGCTTCACCAGGGCAAATACGAAACCGTGCTGGAGGCGGTGCTGGCCACGCAGCCAATGTGGGCCGATCACGGCAAGCCCAACATCGACCTGGCTTTTCAGGCTGCGGGGCAGACGGGTTTGGACATGACACGGGTTCGCGCAGAAGCCGCCAGCGATGGCATAGGCGCCGTCCTGAAGCAGGATATGGAAGATCTGACGGCACTTGGGGTGAACAAGACGCCCACGTTTTTTGTCAACGGCCGCCCACTGCCCAGTTTCGGCGCTGAGCAACTGCAGTCACTGGTGGCAGAAGAAGTGGCCAAAGCGCGTTCGCGCGCAGGGTCGTGAACATGGCAACAAATCGCAGAGCCTGTCTGGTGGCATTGGCGGGTGTTGCGGCACTCGGTTTGAGCGCCTGTGGCAAAGAATCCGTCAGCTTTCAGAGCACTGATATCACGGGTGCCTCTTTCGGGGCACGCCTTCGCCTGACCGATCACATGGGTCGGGTACGGGATCTGGCCGACTTCAAGGGCAAGGTGGTGGTGCTGTTCTTCGGATTTACCCAGTGTCCGGACGTGTGCCCGACTTCCATGACGACACTGGCCGAAGTCAAGCGATTGCTGCAGGGCGACGGCGAGCGTCTCCAGGTGGTGTTTGTCACCGTCGATCCCGAGCGCGATACGCAGGAAGTCCTAAAGGCCTACATGGGCAACTTCGATCCCACCTTCCTCGCCCTGCGGCCAACACCGGACGAGTTGAAAAGTGTGGCCGATGAATTCAAGATGTATTACCGCAAAGTGGAAGGCCCGACTCCCACCTCCTACACCATGGATCACTCGGCTGGGAAATACCTCTTCGATACCGACGGACGCATACGTCTGTTCTCGGCCTACGGCACCGCAGCAGACGTCATCGCGCAGGATGCCCGGCTTTTGCTGAACGGACACTGATTCGCCTCGCCCCGTGCCACTGACTCGAACCCACTCCTTGCCCGCCCTGAGTGGTGGCCTTCTGGCACTGGCCGCTGCGGTGTTGTTCGGCCTCACCACCCCTTTGCTGCAAAGCGTGGGGCGTGGTGTGGGGCCGCTGACCACCGCCTGCCTGCTGTATGCGGGCGCCGCCCTGACAGGGTGGTTGACACGGCAGCCACCACAGCGAGAGGCGCGGCTGCGGTGTGCGGACCTACCGCTGCTGCTGGGACTGGTGTGCGCCGGAGCCGTGGTAGCCCCGGTGGCGTTGGCCTGGGACCTGCAGCGCACCAGCGCCACGAGCGCATCGCTGATGCTGACCTTGGAGGCCTTGTTCACCGCCGGTTTTGCTCGCTTGTGTTTTGGCGAAACCATGGATCGACGGGTTCTGGTCGCCATGGGGCTGCTGCTCCTGGGTGGACTGGTATTGATTGTGGACAGTGCGCGGCCGGGGACGCTGCATCTGGCCGGCCTCTCGGCTGTCTTGCTGGCCACCGTTGCCTGGGGTTTGGACAACGCGCTGTCTCGCGGCCTTGCGGAGCGCGACCCGTCCCAGGTGGTGCTGGCCAAAGCATCCCTTGGGGCATCGACGACCGCGCTTGTGGCCTGGCTGGTGGGGGAAAGTTGGCCTGCACCAGAGGTGGTGCTGGCGCTGCTGGCGTTGGGCGCCAGCGGCTATGGGCTGAGCTTGCGCCTGTACCTGCTGGCGCAGCGGCATTTTGGCGCCGCGCGCACGGGCTCCGTGTTTGCTTTCGCGCCCTTCATCGGTGCGGCCTTGGCCATTGCGATGGGCGAACGCCTGCCCAGCGGCCCCTTGATTGTGGGCGCGGTACTGATGCTGGCAGGCGTATGGATACACCTGGCCGAGCGCCATGAGCACGAACACGTTCACGGCCTTCAGGAGCACGAACACGCCCACACCCACGACGACGGGCACCACGATCACGATCACTCGCCCATGCCAGAAGTGCCCCACAGTCACTGGCACCGCCACGAACCCATGAGTCACCGCCACGCGCATGCGCCCGATGCGCATCACCAACACGCGCATTGAGCCGGAACCGACCCCAAAAACCTCAGCTTTTTGGGGTCACAGACTCATCGTGACAGGCGCAAGCCTCGCCATGCGCCGCAGACACCAGTTCGTTCAAGATGCCGCAGCCCTGCTGGCCGTCGTGCTCACCGTTGCATGCCGAGCGCAGCTTGAGCAACTGCTTTTCCAGCGCCCGCATGCTTTGTAGCCTCGCACGCACCTTGGTCAACTGCTCATCCACCAGCCGGTCGACATCCAGGCAGGCAACCGAAGGCGCGTCCACGGCGTCCAGCAGTCGCCGAACGTCTGGCAAGGACATATCTAGCGCGCGGCAGTGCCGAATGAACGACAAGCGCTCCAGGTGAAACGCTACATAGTCTCTGTAGCCGTTGTCGCGGCGCGCCGGTGCGGGCAGCAGGCCGTTTTTTTCATAGAAGCGGATGGTTTCCACATCCACGCCGGTCGCCCGGGCAAGTTCCTTGATCTGCATGGCCGAAAAACATTGAGGCAGGTGTTGACACTGTAGCGGCTACAGGGTTTGAAATACCGCCATCAACCGGAGAAACCTTGATGTCCGCCCATTGCTGTGACCACAACACCCCACCCGCCCAGGCCATTCAGAACCTGCGCCGCTATCGACGCATCCTGTGGATCGCCCTGCTGATCAACGCCGCCATGTTTCTGGTGGAAGTGGCTGGCAGCGTGGGTGCTGGCTCATTGGCGTTGCTGGCCGATGCAATTGACTTCGCCGGCGATGCGCTGAACTACGGCGTCTCGCTGGCGGTGCTGGCGGCCGCACTGGCTTGGCGGGCCCGCGCGGCCGTCGCCAAGGCCGTGAGCATGATCGGCTTCGGCCTGTATGTGCTGGGCAGTGCCATCTGGGCGGTCTGGAACGCAGAAGTGCCCCATGCGGCCACGATGGGCCTGGTCGCCGTGCTCGCACTGCTGTCCAATTTGGCGGTGGCCTGGATGCTTTATGCGTTCCGCGAAGGTGACGCCAACATGCGCAGCGTGTGGCTTTGCACCCGCAATGACGCCATAGGGAACATTGCCGTGATGGTGGCCGCACTCGGTGTTTTTGGTACTGGAAGCGCCTGGCCCGACTTGGCTGTCGCAAGCCTCATGGCGGCGCTGGCGCTGCATGGTGGTTGGCAGGTGCTGCGTCAGGCTCGCGGTGAACTCGATATGGAGGCACAACATGGCCATGCCCACTGACTCTGTGGCGTTCGACCCTGCGCTGTTCGAAACGTTGCTGACCCGATACCAAGGTGCCAGCGAACGCAACCAGCGCTGGCTGCTGCTGGAGGCCGCGCACGTGGTCGGTCAGACGCGATTCGCGCCGCACTGGAAAACCCACGTGCTGATGCTTGCCCAGGCACGCCGGGAGGGTGACTGGCCGGAGGTGGCGGGTCAGCTGATGCGGCTGGCCCTGGTTCCGTTGGGTCACGCACTGGGTCGACTGCCCCTCGGCAATCCAGGACGGTCGAATGTGAGCGCTTTTCGACCCATGCCGGTGAGAGACGACATTGCTCGAACCATCCACGAGGCCGGGGGACGATAAAACGCCGCGTCGGCATGAACCTCTAACGTTACAGCCCCCTCTCAACCTCAGCGGTCGAAATCAAAGGCGACCTTCCCGGCGCGTTGGCGGGGACGGTCGCCATCATCTGCGTCAGATCTCCGTCTGTTCGGAAATCTCCAAGGCATCATCGACTTCAATGCCGAGGTACCTCACGGTCGACTCCAGCTTGGAGTGCCCGAGGAGCAACTGCACCGCGCGAAGGTTCTTGGTTCGTCGGTAGATCAAGGTCGCCTTGGTCCTTCGCATCGAATGCGTCCCATAGTCGGCGCGGTCCAACCCCAGTTCGTCGACCCAATGTCCAAGAATCCGAGCGTACTGTCGGGTTCCGAGGTGAGGCGACTCGTGCAGTCTGCTGGGAAACAGAAAGTCCTCCGACTTCAGCCCAGCCAGTTTGATCCACGCCTGCAGGGCATCTCGGGTTGCTGCTGTGATCTCGAACTGAACCGGCCGCTGGGTTTTGTGCTGCATCACGATGGCGCGGGTTGCCATCAGGTCACCGTGGCACACATCTCGGACTTTCAATGCAACCAGGTCGCAGCCGCGCAGCTTGCTGTCGATGCCGAGATTGAAGAGGGCCAGTTCACGAACCCGGCCATCCAGTTGTAGGCGCACGCGAAGTGCCCAGATGTCCTTGAGCTTGAAGGGCGCTTTCTGACCGACGATCTTGCCCTTGTTCCACGGCTCGCGATGTGTGGTGTTTCCTGTCGTTTCCATGATGGTCTCCCATCGAGTTGAGGGTCACATAGGATGCACCCAGGAGTTGCCGTCGCGGTGCTTGGGCTGCGGCGGGTTCCGCTCTACGATGTGTCAATTAAAGGGTTTCAATCGACGGTGACTTCCAGGAGGGCTTCATGCCATCCCTCGCCTTGCTCTACCCGGGGGACCGCGCCATGCGGGATCGCCGTGACCCAGCCGAGAGCCGGTTTGCCGCACTGTTCACGGCCTTTGCTGCGGCCGGCATTGCCGCGGAACCAGCCGTCTACCACGATGACTTCGCAGACGAAGTGGCCGAGCAGTTGCTCAAGGTCGATGGGGTGCTGGTCTGGTGCAACCCCATCGAATCTGGCCATCGGCGCGACCGGCTCGACGCGAACCTGCGAAAAATTGCACAGACCGGGGTTTTTGTCAGCACGCACCCCGACGTGATATTGCGCCTTGGCACCAAGGATGTGCTGCTGGACGTACGCGATCTGCCGTTCGGCAGCGATGCCGTACGCGTCGATAGCCTGAACCAGCTCGCTGACGAGTTGCCGCAACGGCTCAGGGCTGGACCGCGGGTACTCAAACAGCACCGTGGGCACAGCGGCATGGGCGTCTGGCGCGTCGAAGCGGTGACAGGATCGGACTTGCTCAAAGTCCAGCACGCCCAGCGGGGCAGTGAGGAAGAACGGTTGACGCTGCGTGGCTTCATGCAGCAACTCAGGCCGTACTTTGATCCGGAAAACGGTGGCCACATGATCGACCAGGCCTGGCAGGCAAGGCTGGCGGAGGGCATGGTGCGTGCCTACCTTGTGGCCGACAAGGTTGCTGGCTTCGGGCACCAAGCCATCAATGCCCTGTATCCCGCGGTGTTGGGCCAGCCCCAGCCTTTGCCCGGGCCGCGGCTCTACCACCCAGCGGATTGGCCACAGTTCCAGTCCCTGAAGCAGATGCTGGAGACTCAATGGATCGAACAGTTGCGCCAGCGCGTGGCTTTGGCGCGCGAGCAATTGCCGATGCTGTGGGACTGCGACTTCATGTTGGGCGAGCCCACCGCTGCGCAGCCAGAACCTTACGTGCTCTGCGAAATCAACGTCAGCAGCGTATCGCCGTTTCCACCCTCTGCCATCCAGCCGCTCGTCAAGACCGTGAAAGAGCAGTTGGATGCAGTTGTAAGGCCCACACAGCGGCAGCCATTGATGTAAATCAAGCTGGAATGGCACTGATTGTCTGATGCTGCAACTGATCGTTCACCAGGAGAACACCATGTGCCAGAGATTCGTTGCTTCTACGCTTGCCGCTCTCGTGGTTTCCGGCTGTGCCTTTGCCCAGGCCCCAAAAGCCGACGAAGATCACTCGGCCCATCACCCGCCCGGAAGCGCCCCTGCGCCGCAAGCACCGACTACCCCCGAAGCCTTTGAAAAGCAAATGAAGGCCATGCAGGAGATGCACCAGCGCATGCAATCGGCCAAGACCCCTGCTGAGCGCGCCGCCTTGATGGACGAGCACATGAAGCTCATGCGCTCAGGCATGAGCATGATGGGCCAGATGCGCGGCGTGGGTGGCGCAGGCAGCGCCGGCAGTCAAGGTGGTATGGGAATGATGCCGCCATCTGCTCCCGCTTCTGGCTCTGCGTCGGGCGCTTCTGGCATGCCAGGCATGGCCGGCATGATGGGAATGCACCAGCAGATGGAGCGTCGCATGGCCATGATGGAGCAGATGATGCAAATGATGATGGACCGCGAGGCCGCCATGCCCCGCAGGTAGGGGCGGAAGCGATTCACGACCTCAAAACGGGGACCGTGGTGGTTGATGGCTTCTATCTGGTCGAGAAGCGTTGGGTACAACCGAATCCGGTGGAGTGCCCGGTTTCGGATGTATTGGGCCCGCACGCAACGTTGGCCATCGAAAGCGCGGTGCTGATCGCAGCGGTCGTTCGGGCGACTGCCCTCGAATGACTCAGTTCAGCCTAAAACGGCCAGCACACCTTCACCGCTCCGGCCCTGCGTAAAGCCCCGGCACATCCATCACCCGCTCCCCACCCAACCCCATCGCCAGATCCCGCGCCCAGCGCATCGGGCCTTGCAGGTGAAACACCCGCCCGTTGCGCCGTGAGCGCGCCTGCACCCAGGCGTTGCGCGGCCAGCGCTGTGCGGCCCAGCCCTGCAGCAGCGCGGGCACTCGGTCGCGCCAGCCATCACCCAGCGCCAGCCCCAGCGCCCACGCGTCCTCCAGCGCCATGGCCGCGCCCTGGGCCAGGTAGGGGCGCATGGGGTGGGCGGCGTCGCCCAGCAGGGCCACGCGGCCCTGGGCCTGTTCGTGGGCGCCGCGCAGGGGTGGGCGGTCGTGCAGGGGCCACAGGGTCCAGCTGGTCGGCTGGTCGCCCACGGCGTCCAGCACGGCCTGCAGGTCGGGGTGCACCTCGCCCAGCGTGGCCTTCAGGGTGGCGGCGCTGGCCTGGTGACTCCAGTCCTGCGCGTCGCCGCTCACCCGGCCGTGCACCACGGCCACCACGTTGAGCGAATCGCCGCCGCGCACGGGGTAGTGCACCACGTGGTGGCGCGGGCCCAGCCAGGCGGTCACGCCGGTTTGGCGCAGCGGCGCGGGCAGGTCAGTCTGGCGCAGCAGGCCGCGGTAGGCCAGGTGGCCGGTGGGCTGGGGTGGGCCGTCGTTCAGCAGTTGCTGGCGCAGGCGGCTCCACACGCCGTCGCAGGCCAGCAGCAGGTGGCCGGCGTGGCGCTGGCCGTGCGGGGTGGCCAGTTCCACGCGGTCGGCGTGGCCCTGCCAGTGGCTCACCACGGTGTTCAGTTGCAGGTCCGCGTGGTTCTGCGCGGCCTGCAGCAGCAGGCCGTGCAGGTCGGCACGGTGGAGGGTGGCGTAGGGCTGGCCGTAGCGTTGCAGCGCCTGCTGCCCCAGGCGCAGGGTGCCCAGCACGCGGCCGCTGCGGCTGTCGCGGGCGCGCAGGGCATCGGGGAAGGCGGCGCAGGCCTGCAGCGCGGGCAGCAGGCCCCAGCCGGCCAGCACGCGCACGGCGTTGGGGCCCAGCTGCAGGCCGGCGCCCACCTCGCCCCAGGCGCTGGCCTGCTCCAGCAGGCGCACGCGGGCGCCGGCGCGCGCCGTGGCGATGGCCGAGGCCAGGCCGGCGATGCCGCCGCCGGCGATCAGTACATCCGCATCCATGGGCGTCGATTGTGCCCGGCGGGGATGACACAATGGGCGGCCACCGCCACCGGAGCCCGCCATGGACCAGGAAGCCTTCAACCAGTCGCTGTTCCTCACGGCCCGGCTGGTCGACCGTGGCGATTTCGTCGATGCCGCGATCGCGCTGCGCCCGTGGCTGGAAACCGACCTGGACGCCAAGGGCAAGGCCGTCGTCTGCGTGAACCTGGGGGTGTGCTGCGAGCACCAGCAGGACTACGAACGGGCGCTGGCCTGGTACGAGCACGGCACCCGTTACGCACTGGTGTTCGTGAGCGAGCACAAGGCCGGCCTGCTGCACCGGCTGGGCCGCAACACCGAGGCGCTGGCGGTCTACCGCAGCCTGCTGCCCGAGATCCTCACGCCCGAGGAGCGCAAGCGCATCCAGGCCAACGTGGAAACGCTGGCTAAAGAATCCGGTTGAACCAGAACAGCGACAGGCCACTGGCCAGCAAGGCCATGAGCGCGCCGGCCAGCGCCAGCAGCGCGGAGATTTCGGTTTCCTTCTTCTCCACGGTCAGGCGGGTGCTCAGGTTTTCGTAGACCTTCTTGAGGTTGTCGGCGGTGCCGGCATAGAAGTATTCGGCCTGGGTGCGCAGGGCCACCTGCTTCAGGGTGTCCTCATCCAGCCGCACGCGCATGGACCAGCCTTCGAAGCCTATGGTCTCGCCCTCCACCGTGCCCACGCCCACGGTGTAGACGCGCACGCCGCGGTCGGCGGCCATCTGCGCGGCTTCTATGGTGTCCACGCCGGTGGTGCGCTGGCCGTCGGTCAGCAGGATGATGGCGGCCGAGGTGTAGGAGCCCGGCGCCACCGGGGTGTGCTCTTTCTTTTCCACCGGCAGGCCGTTGGCGTCCAGCGGGCGCCCGCGCTGCGGGTTGCTCTGGTACATCATGGCGGCCAGGTCTATGCCCTGCCCGGGGAAGATTTCCGACAGCGCCACCACGATGGCGCTGCCGATGGCGGTGGCGCGCTGCATCTGGAACTTGTCGATGGCGG
>CAMLNH010000102.1 GCA_946481355.1 uncultured Curvibacter sp. | reverse complement strand
CGGCCTGGGGCACGTTGTCTCGCAGTGGGATGGGCGCGTGTTTGCTTTCCACTGTCAGGATCTGCGAGCGCGGGAGCACGGCGCCGATGGTGAACAGGGCCACGGGGGAGGCCGCGTCGGCCAGCAGGCCCACGGTCTTGTGCACCGGTCCCGGCAGTTCGAGCTGGACATAGGAGGCCACGCCGCCGAGCAGGATGGCCCAGGGCATGGGGTTGGTCAGTATGCCCTTGAGTGCATTCTTGAGCGCCACCGCCGTGCCATGCTTGTCGGCCCCGTCCAGGCGCGACAGCGCGATGCACAGCGAGGTGGTGATCACCATGTCCACCAGCATGCCCACGATGATGGGCGCGGCCGCCAGCGGCCCGAGCAGAGCCACGAGCAGGGGCACGCCCATGAAGCCGGTGTTGGGAAACGCCGCGACCAAGGCGCCGAAAGACGCGTCGTTCCAGCGGATGCGCGCGTTGAGCGTGACCGCGATGGTGAAGCCCACCATGACCAGGCCGCAGAGCATCCAGATGAAGAACACCGAATAGTCGAGCAGCTGCGCGATCGGCGTGCTGGCCCCGAAGCGGTAGAGCATGCAGGGCAGGGCGAAGAAGAGCACGAAGCCGTTGAGTCCCGGTATCGCCTCCAGCGGCAGCATGCGGCGGCGGGCGGCGAGGTAGCCGCAGAGCACGAGGGCGAAGAAGGGGAAGGTGACCGCGAAGATTTGCAACACGGTGTGTATTGTCGCCGCAGTGTGAAACGTGCTCTGGTTATGATCGTCCGCAGCAACTCCATCCCGCATGTCGACTTCCTTCTCCCACGGTCTCAATCTCGCGCAGCAGGACGCCGTCAATTACCTGCACGGTCCCTGCCTGGTGCTGGCCGGCGCCGGCTCCGGCAAGACCCGCGTCATCACGCACAAGATCGGCCGCCTGATCCAGGCCGGACTCGAACCCAAGCGCATCGCGGCCATCACTTTCACCAACAAGGCCGCCGCCGAAATGCGCGAACGGGCCAAGAGCCTGATCGGCAAGCCCGCCAAGGAGGTGCGCATCTGCACCTTCCACGCGCTGGGCGTGCATCTGCTGCGTGAAGACGGCGAGGCCGTCGGTCTCAAGCCGCAGTTCTCCATCCTCGACAGCGACGACGTCACCAGCATCCTCAAGGACGCCGGTGGCAGCACGGACGCGGCCACCGCGCGCCAGTGGCAATGGGCCATCAGCCTGTGGAAGAACCTGGGGCTCAACGCCGCCCAGGCCGAGGCGATCGCCAAAGACGACAACGAGCGCATCACCGCACGCATCATGGCGCGCTACGAGGAGCGCCTAGCCGCCTACCAGAGCGTGGACTTCGACGACCTGATCGGCCTGCCGCTCAAGCTGCTGCGCGACCACGAAGACGTGCGGGCCAAGTGGCAGAAGATCATGGGCCACATCCTGGTCGACGAGTACCAGGACACCAACGCCACCCAGTACGAGCTGCTCAAGCTGCTGGTGCCGCCCGATCCCAGGGCCGCACGCTTCACCGCCGTGGGCGACGACGACCAGTCCATCTACGGCTGGCGCGGCGCCACGCTGGACAACCTCAAGAAGCTGCCGATCGACTTCCCCGACCTCAAGGTCATCAAGCTGGAGCAGAACTACCGCTCCACCGGCGCCATCCTGCAGGCGGCCAACAATGTGATCGGCCCCAACCCCAAGCTCTTCCCCAAACGGCTCTGGAGCGATCTGGGCGACGGCGAGCCCGTGCGCGTGGTCGACGCCGACAACGAGGAGCACGAGGCCGAGCGCGCGGTGGCGCGCATCCAGAGTTTGCGTTCCAATTCGCAGCACAAGGAGTTCAAGGACTTCGCCGTGCTCTACCGCGCCAACCACCAGGCCAAGATCTTCGAACAGGCCCTGCGCAAGGCCCAGATCCCCTACAAGGTCTCGGGCGGCACCAGCTTCTTCGACCGCGCCGAGATCCGCGACCTCTGTGCCTGGTTCCGGCTCTGGGTCAACAACGACGACGACCCGGCCTTTCTGCGCGCCGTGACCACACCCAAGCGCGGCATCGGCCACCAGACCCTGCAGTCGCTCGGCACCTTCGCCAGCCAGTACAAGGTCAGCCTCTTTGAAGGCCTGTTCTCGTCTTCCCTGGGTTCGGTGCTCAACGCGCGTGCCGTGGGCAGCCTGCACGAGTTCGGCCGCTATATCAACGACCTCGAGTACCGCGCGCGCCAGACCACGGGCGCCGAGGACGCGCGCGCCTTCATGGCCGACTGGCTCAAGGACATCGGCTACGAAAAGCACCTCTACGACAGCGAGGACAACGAACGCGTGGCCGCCAACCGCTGGATCAACGTCATGGAGTTCTGCGACTGGATGGCCAAGCGCTGCGGCGGCGAGATCGACGACACCGCGGGCGTGACGCTGGCCAGCGAGAAGAAATCCCTGCTCGAAGTGGCGCAGACCGTCTCGCTGCTCTCGACCATCAGCGAACGCGAGAAGGACCAGAACGTGGTGACCCTCTCCACCCTGCACGCCGCCAAGGGCCTGGAGTGGCCGCACGTGATGCTGGTGGGTGTGACCGAGGGCATGCTGCCCTTCAAGCTGGACGAAGGCGGCGACTCCATCGGTGGTTCGCAGCGCGAGCACGAGGCCGTGAACGAGAACATCGCGCAACGCCTGCAGGAGGAACGCCGCCTCATGTACGTGGGCATCACGCGCGCTCAGCGCACATTGGCCGTGAGCTGGCCCAGGAAGCGCAAGAAAGGCCGCGAGATGGTCAGCGCACAACCGAGCCGCTTCATCGCCGAGATGGCGCTGGACACGGCCACCGTGAAGGAAGACCCGCGCGAGAAGCTGCGTGCCCTGCGCGCCGAGTTTGCCAAGAAGGCGCAGGAGACCGCCGCCGCCCAGGCCCTGGCTGGGGGCGCGGCATGAAACGCCTGGTCGCCGCCCTGCTGTCCCTGGGCCTGGCCTCCCTGGCCGCCGCGCAGGCGCCGACCGCCCCGACCGTCCCGACTGCGGAGAGTACGTCCGGCTGGCAGCTCTGCGCCGCCCAGACCGAGGATGCGGCAGCCCGTCTGGCCTGCTATGACCGCTGGGTGCAGCAGCGGGCGCAACCCGCCGCCGCAGCGGCCTCTCCCGCCGATGTGCCGGCACCACCGCCGGATTGCCGCAGCGGCCCGCAGAGCACGCTCTCGCGCTACTGGGAGCTCGAATCGGGCAGCGACTGCGGCCGCTTCAACATCCGCGGCTACAAGCCCATCAGCCTGTCCTGGGTGCACGGCAACCATGTCAACACCGCGCCCAGCTCCGACGCCGCCGGTCGCTCGGCCACCAGCGCGCAGCCCTATATGCGCAACGAGATGCGCATCCAACTCTCGGTGCGCACCAAGGTCGCCTCGGGCCTGCTGCCCTTCCTGCCCGAAGGCCAGCGCGACTCGCTCTGGTTCGGCTACAGCCAGCAGTCCTACTGGCAGCTCTTCAACTCCGAGATTTCGCGCCCCTTCCGCACCACGGACCACGAGCCCGAGATGATGTACATCCTGCCCACGCCGCTGGACCTGCCCGGCGGCTGGCGCCTGCGCTACAGCGGCCTGAGCATCAACCACCAGTCCAACGGCCAGACGCTGCCGCTGTCGCGCAGCTGGAACCGCCTGATCCTCATGGCCGGCATGGAGCACGGCGACCGCTACACCGTGACCGGCCGCCTCTGGAAACGCGTGACGGACGGCGACAGCAACAGCAGCAGCCCCGCCGCGGGCGACGACAACCCGGGCATCGACGACACCATCGGCCGCGCCGAAGTCACGGGCAGCTGGCAGCTCAGTCACGAGCACACCCTGGCCCTGACGCTGCGCCACAGCCTGCGCAGTGACGCCAACGGCTCCTGGCGCGTGGAATGGCTGCGACCCATTGATCCCGCCTCGCCCGGCCTGCGTCTGCACGTGCAACTCTTCAGCGGCTACGGTGACGCCCTGGTGGACTACAACTTTCGCCGCACCTCGCTCAGCGTCGGCCTGAGCCTGGTGGATTGGTAGGGACATCCGGGGTGAATAAAAACAATTCTTATTCATCCCTATAATCGCCCTCGTCACAGCCCTGTAGGTGTCCGGCGCTCCGCGCCTTGGACCCTCACGACGAGAGCATGTACTGCCACCTTCTTTTCCGCCGGCCCCGCACCTCCCCGGCCCTGTCCAGCGCGCCGCAAGGATGCACGCCATGACCGCGCTGCACGAACTCCCGCTGCACACACCGGCCCTGGTGCAGGAGGTCCTGGCCCCTGACGAGCAGCCCGAGTGGCGCACCCGCCTCGAGGAGATCGGCTTTCTGCCCGGTGAGCCGGTACGTGTGATCGCACAAGGCGCCCCCGGCGCCGACCCGCTGGTGGTGCGTATCGCCGATTCCACCTTCGCCCTGCGCCGGGCCGAGGCAGCCTGCATCCAGGTGCAGGCCTTGAGCCAGGCCAGCGAGGAGGCCGCGCGATGAACGAGGCCGTGATCCACGTCCACCCCGCCGGCCCCCTCGTGGCCCTGGTGGGCAACCCGAACTGCGGCAAGACCGCCCTGTTCAATCGCCTGACCGGCAGCCACCAGAAGGTGGCCAACTACGCCGGTGTGACGGTGGAGCGCAAGGAAGGCCGTTTCCGCACCGCCGCCGGCAAGCTGCTGCGCCTGCTGGATCTGCCCGGCACTTACAGCCTCTACCCGCGCTCGCCCGACGAGCAGGTGACGGTGGACGTGCTGCGCGGCCAGGCCACGGGCGAGAAGCGCCCCGACCTCGTGGTCTGCGTGGTCGACGCCACCAATCTGCGCCGCAATTTGCGTCTGGTGCTGGGCGTCAAGCGCATGGGCCTGCCCTGCATGGTGGCGCTGAACATGGCCGATCTGGCCGAACAGCAGGGCCTGAAGATCGACACCGAAGCGCTGGCACGTGAACTCGGTGTGCCCGTGGTGCGCACGGTGGCCATCGACCACGGTGGCGCCGGCTTGCTGCAATCGGCGCTCGACGACGCTGCGCTCTGGCGTGCGGGCAGCGAGTCCCCGGCCGCTGCGCCCGAAGCCGATGCACGTGGTGACCATGAGGCCGTACGCGCCATGCTGGAACGTCTGGGCCTGGCGGCGGCCGTGCCGCACGCGCGCAGCGACCGCATCGACCGTGTGGTGCTGCACCCGGTGCTCGGGCCGCTGCTGCTGGCCCTGCTGCTGTTTTTTGTCTTCCAGGCCGTGTTCGCCTGGGCCGAAGCCCCCATGGGCTGGATCGAGGCCGGCACGGGCTGGGTCGGTGAGCAGGTGGGTGAGCTGCTGCCCGAGGGCTGGGTGCGCAGCCTGCTGGTCGACGGCATCGTGGCCGGTCTGGGCGGCGTCATCGTCTTCCTGCCGCAGATCATCATCCTCTTTGCCTTCATCCTGGTGCTGGAAGAAAGCGGCTACCTGCCGCGCGCTGCCTTTCTGCTGGACCGCCTGATGGGCGCGCTGGGTCTGTCGGGCCGCAGCTTCATCCCCCTGCTGTCCAGCTTTGCCTGCGCCATCCCCGGCATCATGGCCGCGCGCACCATCGCCAACCCGCGCGACCGGCTGGTGACCATCCTGATCGCGCCGCTCATGACCTGCTCGGCGCGCCTGCCGGTCTATGCCCTGCTGATCGGTGCCTTTGTGCCACAGCGTGAAGTCTGGGGCGGCTTCGAGCTGCAGGGCCTGGTGCTGTTCGGGCTCTATGTGGCTGGCATCGTCGGCGCCATGGCCGTGGCCTGGGTGCTCAAGCAGTTCACCACCCGCGGCCAGGTGCGCACGCTGATGATGGAGCTGCCGGCCTACCACTGGCCGCGGCTGCGCAATGTGCTGATCGGCCTGTGGCAGCGCGTGAAGATCTTCCTGCGCCGTGTGGGTGGTGTGATCCTGACGCTGACCATCCTGCTGTGGTTCCTGGCCAGCTATCCGGCCGCACCGGTCGGTGCCTCCGGTCCCGCCATCGAGTACAGCCTGGCCGGCATGATCGGCCGCGCTCTGGCCGTGGTGTTCGAACCCATCGGTTTCAACTGGCAGATCAGCATTGCGCTGGTGCCCGGCCTGGCGGCACGCGAGGTGGCCGTCAGCGCCCTGGGCACGGTCTATGCGCTCTCGGCCACGGCGGATGACACCGCCCAGGCCCTGATGCCGCTGATCACGCAGAGCTGGAGCCTGGCCACTGCGCTCTCGCTGCTCATGTGGTACGTGTTCGCGCCCATGTGCCTGTCCACGCTGGCCACCATCCGCCGTGAGACCGGCGGCTGGCGCATGTCCATCATCACGGGCACCTATCTGTTTGCCCTGGCCTATGCGGCGTCTTTTGTGACCTACCGCGTGGCCCTGGCGCTGGGTGGCGGCTGAACGCCGGCCCGCGCGCGTGGCTCAAGGCCGGGGCGCTGCCCCGGCCTTTTGTTTTTCGGCTTCCTCCTTGAAGACCTGCTGCGCGATCTTGAAGGAGTCCAGCCCCGCAGGGGCGCCGCAATAGACGGCGGCCTGCAGGAAGACCTCGCGGATCTCCTCCTTCGTCACGCCGTTGT
The DNA here is from genome assembly GCA_946481355.1 of uncultured Curvibacter sp. The sequence continues at coordinate 2,001 of CAMLNH010000102.1, read as the reverse complement.
TGAGCGCGCCCTTGAGGTGCAGCTTGAGTTCATTGGGGCGATTGAGCGCCGTGAGCATGGCCAGGTTGAGCAGGCTGCGGGTCTTGCGGTCCAGGCCTTCGCGTGTCCAGACCGTGCCCCAGGCGTTTTCGGTGATGAACTGCTGGATCGTCGCCATGAACTCGTCGCTGCTGGCAGCGGCCAGCGAGTTGTTCACGTACTCATCGCCCAGCACGGCCTTGCGCACGGCCAGGCCGGCCTTGAATCTCGGGTTCTCATCCATGGGGTCTCCTGTGTTGCTGGCGCCGACTGTACAGGCGGTCCGTCCCCGCGGCGCTCAGTTGCCCCAGCGTACGTAGTACACCGTAAGCGCCGTCACCAGACCGTAGAGCAGCATGGCCGCACTGATGAGGGCAAACATGCTCCACACCGGCGCGCCGCCCTGCACCAGCAGCCAGCCGCCCACGGCCACCAGCAGCAGGCGCGCGGTGCCGGCCAGCACCGGCCCCAGCAGCTTGCCCGCGCCCTGGGCCGCGAAGTACAGACACAGACCGAAGGCGAAGAAGGCGTAGGCCGGCGCCACCCAGCGGAAGTAGCTGCGCGCATAAGCGAGCACCTGCGGCTGGTCCGTGAACAGGCCCGACCAGGCATCGGGGAAAACGGCCACCAGCAGGCCGATGCCGCCGACGATGGCCGCCGCCAGGCCCGACCCCGTCCAGGCCACACGTCGCGCGCGCTGCACCCGGCCAGCGCCCAGGGCCATGCCCACCAGAGGCAGGCAGGCCACGCCGATGGCAAAGGTGATGGGGATGAGCAAAAACTCCAGTCGCGCGCCGATGCCATAACCCGCCAGGGCCTCGGTGCCGAAGCCGGCCACGATGCGCGTGACGATGAGGATGGTCAGCACGGTCTGCAGGGCCGACAGGCTGGAAACCGCGCCAACCCGCAGGATATCCATGAAGTTCTCACGCTCCAGCCGCGCCGTAAACACCAGTTGCACACGGGCCCGGCCCGAGCGCAGATGGCGGTAGAGGTAGACCGCGCCCAGGGCGAAGGCCAGCACCTGGCCCAGCGCGATGCCGGCCATGCCCAGGCGTGGCACAGGCCCCCAGCCCAGGCCCAGCAGGCCGCCGAGCAGGATCTGCCCCACAGCCACCAGCAGCAAGGTGAGCGACGGTGTTTTCATGTCGCCCGCGCCGCGCAGGGAGGAGGCAAAGGCATTGAGCAGCCAGATGGCCAGCGCGCCGGCAAAGGCCACCACGGCGTAGGCCAGGGCCTCTTCCAGTGCAGCTTCGCGCCCGCCGATCAGCGCAATGATCGGTCGCCCCCAGACCAGCACCAGCAGGCTGAAGAACAGGCCCAGCACCGCGCTGATGACCACGGCGTGCAGCACCAGCGCATTCGCGCGGGCCTGCTGGCCCGCACCCAGTGCGCGGCTGATGGCCGAGGCGATGCCCCCGCCCATGGAGCCGGCCGAGAGCATCTGCTGCAGCATGATGAGGGGAAACACCAGGGCCATGCCCGCCAGCGGTGCCGTGCCCAGCGCCCCCACATAGACTGTCTCGGCCACGCTCACCAGGGCCGTGGCCACCATGGCAAACATATTCGGCAGGCTCAGGCGCCAGATGGTGGGCAGGATGGGGGCGGTGGTGAGATCGGTGGAAGCAGCCATGGTGTCCGTTGCGGGCAAGAAAAGACCCGGCGCCTGACATCATGGCAGGCCTGCCGTTTTTCTGCAGCGCTCAGGCGACAGGACTCAGAACCTGCTGGCGATCTTCCCTGGAGTCGGGCCCGTGCCATTTGAGGATGAAACGCAGGGCGCAAAACACAGACGCGCCTGATATCCCGGCCAGGCGTTTGCAACGCTGCCCATTGCCTCAAAGAGGATGGGGCAGCCCCGGGGATGACGGGAAGCAGGTTCTCAATGCCCGACGCCGCGGGCCATCATTGCCGCCAGTACGGGCAGCACAACGAAAAGCATCAGCTGCCAGCCCACCCAGCGCCGCGTATCTTCCACCTGTG
>CAMLNH010000101.1 GCA_946481355.1 uncultured Curvibacter sp. | reverse complement strand
AGTTCTGCATGGCATTGTTGGCCTCAATCGTGCCGTGCATGCCCAGCATGCCCAGAAACTTGGCGTCAGTCGCCGGATAGGCGCCCAACCCCATCAGGGTGTTGGTCACCGGATAGCCCAGCATGTCCACCAAGGTGCGCAGTTCTGCCGTGGCGTTGCCCAGGAGCACACCACCGCCGGTGTAGATGTAGGGACGCTTGGCCGTGAGCAACAGTTGCAAGGCCTTGCGGATCTGACCCGCATGGCCCTTGCGCACCGGGTTGTAGGAGCGCATCTCCACCGTCTCGGGGTAACCGCCGTAGGGCACTTTCTTGAAGGACACATCCTTGGGAATGTCCACCACCACCGGACCGGGGCGGCCGCTGCGGGCAATGTGGAAGGCCTTCTTCAGCGTGTCCGCCAGGTCCTTGGCATCCTTGACCAGGAAGTTGTGCTTGACGATGGGGCGCGTGATGCCCACGGTGTCGCACTCCTGGAAGGCATCCAGACCGATGGCCGCCGTCGGCACCTGACCTGTGATGATGACCATGGGGATGCTGTCCATGTAGGCCGTGGCGATGCCGGTCACGGCATTGGTCACGCCTGGACCCGAGGTCACCAGTGCCACGCCCACGTCACCCGTGGCACGTGCATAGCCGTCGGCGGCATGCACGGCAGCCTGCTCGTGGCGCACCAGGATGTGCTGGATGGTGTCTTGCTTGTAGAAAGCGTCGTAGATGTGGAGAACGGCGCCGCCGGGATAGCCCCAGACGTATTTGACGTCCTCGGCCTGCAGGGCCTTGACGAGGATTTCTGCGCCGCGCAGTTCCTCGGAGCCGGCCGCGGACGCGGCAGCTGCCGAAGTGATTTCAGCCTTGGAAATTTCCATGATCAACCTTTGTGAATTTCTCTGACGAAAAACCTTGGGTGCCCCTTCGCAAACGCTTGTGGCATCGCGTCGGGACTTGAGGTCAGGGACATGGGCGCCATGGATAGCCGCGCCGGACCGTGACCCGTTTGCTTTTTGATGTGCGGCGTAATTATCGCACCGCAACATGCGGATTTGGCGGTCAGATACGGAAAAAATCACGTCGCGACTGCCATAATCCCGCGAAAAGCCGTTGCCCCGCGGCCCGATACGAGACATACAGCGCTCCCGCAGCCCTCCCCTTGGCCACCGAACAAGAACTGTCCGATTTCCTCAAAAGTGTGGAAAAGCGCGCTTTCAAGCGCTCGGTCTACCACGTCCGCAACGACGAGGCCGCACTGGACATCGTGCAGGACAGCATGATGAAGTTGGTCGAGCACTACAGCCACAAGCCCATCGAAGAGCTGCCCATGCTCTTCCAGCGCATCCTGTCCAATACCACCCTGGACTGGTTCCGTCGGCAGAAGACCCGTCACGCCCTGTTCTCCAACATCGGTGACCTCGAGGCAGCGGTCGACGACAGTGGCTTTGATCTGTTGGAAAATCTGGACAGCACGGGTGCGTCAGCCCAGGCTGAGAGCGCCGAAAGCTCAACCCAGCGAGCCCAGATCCTGCGGGAAATCGAGCTCGAAATCCAGGAACTGCCCGCCCGTCAACGGGAAGCTTTCCTGATGCGTTATTGGGAGGAATTGGACGTGGCAGAAACAGCTGCGGCCATGGGATGTTCGGAGGGCAGCGTCAAGACCCACTGCTCGCGGGCAGTCCAGGCTCTGAACAAGGCGCTGCGAGCCAAGGGAATACAACTATGATGAAGTCGATGTCCATAGATAGCAAACTTTCTGCTGTGGATCGTTTGGGCCGCCGCATGGCGGCCCGTCTGGACGCGTCCGCCCAAGAACTGCCCCACGACATCAGCGAGCGTTTGCGGGTGGCCCGGCTTCAGGCCCTGGATCGCTACCGTGCCGCTGTCCCAGCCATGGCAACGGTCAGCACGTCCGGCGCCGCTGCCATGCTGACTGGAGGCGAAGAAGAGCGCGGTTTCTGGCCCAGGCTGGTGTCGCTGGTTCCCTTGCTGGCCTTGCTCGCCGGTCTGGTTGCGCTCCAGATCCAGGGGGACGACAGCCTGACAGAAGAGCTTGCCGCCATTGATGCGGCTATCCTGACTGACGATCTGCCACCTCAGGCCTACGCGGATCCTGGTTTCGCCCAGTTTCTCAAGAGCCGCCTGCAGGCCAGAAAGATTGACCCATGACACCGCATCACGTGCCTGCAACATCCTGCTCTCGCCTGCTCTGGACCAGCGCCCTCTGGCTCACCCTGGCCTTGCCGGCTTGGGCCGCTCCGTCAGAAGGTACGGCGGGCCAGACGGTGACGGCGCGCTCCGTCCAGCGCTATGACAGCACGCGCCAGACCGGCGTCTGGGTCGCAGCAGCCCCCAGCTCCCGGCCCACCTGGCGTGAACTCAGCCCGGCGCAGCAGCAGGCGCTGAGCCCCCTTGCCGCGCACTGGGATCGTCTGAGTGAAGAGCGCAAGCGCAAGTGGCTGGTCATTTCGAAGAACTTCTCTTCGCGCTCGCCCGCGGAGCAGGTCAAGCTGCACCGTCGCATGAGCGAGTGGGTAACCCTGAGCCAGCAGCAACGCGTCCAGGCACGCCAGAATTTCTCCGAGATCAAGAAGCTCAGCCCGGCGCAGAGAGCGGCCGAATGGGAGGCCTACCAGTCCTTGAGTGCCGACGAAAAGCGCAAGCTGGCCACCCAGGCCCCGCCCAAACCCACCGGCCTGGCTGTTGGCAGGCCGGGTGCTCAGCCCAAACTCACCTCCGTGCCACGCCGGGCCTCACCTGCAAGGGCCCGTCTGGCCGACATCGGCACCGCCATCCCTCAGCACTCCATGCAGGCGCAGGAGGAGCGTCCTGATAGGGATACCGAGCGTGCGTCCCAAGACGACGAACCGGCTGAGTAAAATCAGCCTGTGAGTTCTGCATCCATCGGCCCGGTGCTCACACCGGCTTCCGTCCATTCCCAGCCCCCCACCCCCGGCCTGTGGCGCCGCATGGCCTGCTGGCTCTATGAGGGCATGCTGCTCTTCGGCGTGGTCTTCCTCGCCGGCTATCTCTTCAGCGCCTTGTCCCAGACCCGCCACGCCCTCGACAACCGCGCGCTGCAGCAGGCCTTTCTTTTTGTCGTCCTGGGCATCTATTTCACCTGGTTCTGGGCTAAAGGCCAGACCCTGGCCATGAAAACCTGGCATATCCGTGTCGTCGACCGTCAGGGCAACCCGATCAGCCAATGGCGCGCCCTGCTGCGCTACCTGCTGAGCTGGCTCTGGTTTCTGCCGCCGCTGGCCGCCTATACCCTGGGCCTGCCCGTGCTGGAAGTGCTGGTGCTGCTGTTCGGCTGGATCGCGGTCTGGGCGCTTTTGAGTCGCTTCCATCCGCAAGGCCAGTTTTGGCACGATGCCCTGGCTGGAACGCGCCTGATTGATGCGCGCCCCCGAGCCTCCTGATTCCTGTCATTTCGCTGGGGGACAATCTGCCTATGTCCGAGTCACCACCCCGCCACCCCGCCAATCCCCAGAAAGGCCGCATCGGCCTCAATCGCATCCTGCATGCCCTGGGCTATTCCATTGAAGGTCTGCGTGCCGGCTGGCATGAGACCGCCTTCCGCCAGGAGGTGGTGGCCGCCTGCATTTTGCTGCCCCTGTCTTTCTGGCTCGGTCGCAGTTGGGTGGAAACCGCGCTGCTGGCAGGTTCGGTGCTGCTGGTGATGATCGTCGAACTGCTCAACACCGGCATCGAAACTGCCATCGACCGCATCGGCCCGGAGTGGCACGACCTGTCCAAGCGCGCCAAGGACATGGGCAGTGCTGCCGTGCTGCTCAGTCTGCTGCTGTGCGGCGGCATCTGGGCCGCCGCCCTCTACCACCGTTTCCTCGCATGACCCCGAATTTCTCGCTCTGCGTCTACTGCGGCTCCCGCCCCGGCCTGGACCCGCAACATCTTGCTATCGCCCGTACCGTGGGTTCCTGGATCGGCCGCCATGGCGGCCAGCTCGTCTATGGTGGCGGCAGAGCCGGGCTGATGGGCGAGGTCGCCCAGGCCACGCTGGAAGCGGGCGGCCGGGTGGTCGGCATCATTCCCAAGGCGCTGGTCGAGAAGGAATGGGCCATGCACGACTGCAGCGAGCTGCATATCGTGGACACCATGCACGACCGCAAGCGCATGATGGCCGAGCGTGCCGACGCCTTCGTGGCGCTGCCCGGCGGCATCGGCACTTTCGAGGAGCTGTTCGAGGTCTGGACCTGGCGCCAGCTGGGCTACCACGACAAGCCGGTCGGCATCCTCAATGCCGGCGGCTATTACGACGGCCTGCTGTCCTTCCTGTCCACCGCCGTGGCGCAGCAGTTCATGAGCGACTGGCAGATGCAGCTGATCCAGGCCGGCAGCGAGCCCGTGGCCTTGCTGAGCAACCTGGTGCAGGCGGCCGGCCTGGCGCCGGCGCCGCATCTGGACGCGATTTAGATCGCGGACTCGTCCTGCTCGCCGGTGCGGATGCGCACCACGCGCTCCACCGCCGTGATGAAGATCTTGCCGTCGCCGATCTTGCCCGTGCGGGCGGCCTTGACGATGGCATCCACGCAGCGGTCCACGTCAGACGTCTTGACCGTGACCTCGACCTTCACCTTCGGCAGGAAATCAACGACGTACTCGGCGCCACGATAGAGCTCGGTGTGGCCCTTCTGGCGGCCAAAGCCCTTGACCTCGGTCACGGTCAGGCCGGTCACGCCGCACTCGGCCAGCGCCTCACGCACTTCCTCGAGCTTGAAGGGCTTGATGATGGCGGTGATCTGCTTCATGGATGATCTTTCTGTGGTCGGTGGAAATGGACCCCGGCCCCTCAGGCCCGGAACTTGTTGGTAATAGGATAACGCCAATCCTTGCCGAAACTGCGGTGGGTCACCCGGATGCCCACCGGAGCCTGGCGGCGCTTGTACTCGTTGAGCTTGATCAGACGGGTGACCTTCTCGACATCGGCTCGGGGGTAGCCCTGAGCCACGATCTCCTCGATGCCCTGGTCGTTCTCCATATAGCGCTCAAGAATGGCGTCGAGCACCTCGTAGGCGGGCAGGCTGTCCTGGTCCTTCTGGTCGGGCCGCAGTTCGGCGCTGGGCGGACGCGTGATGATGCGCTCGGGGATGGGATTGGCACCGCGCCCGTGCGGGTCGTGCGCGTTGCGCCAGCGCGCCAGCCGGAACACCGTGGTCTTGGCCAGATCCTTGATCACGGCAAAACCGCCGGCCATGTCACCGTAGAGCGTGCAGTAGCCCGTGGCCATTTCCGACTTGTTGCCCGTGGTCAGCACGATGCGCCCGCTCTTGTTCGAAAGCGCCATGAGCAGCGTGCCGCGGATGCGGGCCTGGATGTTCTCCTCGGTGGCGTCCTCGGCGAGCCCCTGGAACTCCTGCGCCAGCGACGCCTTGAAGGCCTCGAACTCCGGCACGATGGAAATCTCGTCGTACTGCACACCAAGACGCTGCGCCATGTCGCGGGCGTCGATCCAGCTGATGTCGGCCGTGTAGGGCGAGGGCATCATGACCGCCCGCACCTGGTCCGGCCCCAGCGCGTCCACTGCAATCGCCAGCACCAGGGCCGAATCGATGCCGCCCGACAGGCCGATGATCGCGCCCGGAAAGCCGTTCTTGCCCAGGTAGTCGCGCACACCCAGCACCAGGGCATCCCAGAGATCGGCGTCCGCACTGCGGTCGGGCTCGATCGCCCCCTGCAGACGCAGGCCCGATGCCGGGCGCTCCACAACCACCTCGAACAGATCCTCGACAAAGCTGGGCGCGCGTGCCGCGAGTGCACCGTCGGCCTGCAAGGCAAAGGAATGGCCTTCAAAGACCACCTCGTCCTGTCCGCCTACCAGATGGGCATAGACCAGGGGCAGGCCGCAGTCCAGGGACCGCAGACGCATCATGGCCTCGCGCTCGCCGCCCTTGCCCACATGGAATGGCGAGGCATTGATCACCGCCAGCAGCTCGGCCCCCGCCGCCCGGGCCTCACGCGCCGGCGCCTCGTACCAGGCGTCTTCGCAGATCAGCAGACCGACCTTGACGCGCGCATCCGCTGCCCCCGCGTCGAACACACAGACCTCATGTCCCGGAACGAAATAGCGACGCTCATCGAATACCTGATAGTTGGGCAGCTCGCGCTTGGCATAGGTCGCGATCACCAGCCCCTCCCGAAGCACGGTGGCAGCATTGGTCCGATTGGGGGTGGAAACCGAACGGGTGCGCGTACCGCCGGCCTCGACCGCCGCCGGATGCCCGACCACCACGGTCATGTCCTTTAACCCGGCCAGTTCGCGGGCCACTGTTTTCACGGCATCATCACAGGCAGCGATGAAGGCAGGGCGGAAAAACAGGTCCTCGGCGGCATAGCCGCAGATCGAGAGCTCGGGCGTCAACAGCAGGCGGGCGCCAGCCGCATGGGCCTGGCGAGCCGCTGTGATGATTTTTTGCACATTGCCTGCCAGGTCGCCAACGACAAAATTGAACTGGGCAACACAGATACGCAGGGTCATGGACGGCAAGAAAAGTCTGGAAGGCGGCGTGGGCAGAAGCGATTATGTCATCCGGGTGCACGACTCGCCGCTGCAAATCGAGGCCGCGGCCTGGAACGAGCTGCTGGCGCGCCAATCCCATCCCACGCCCTTCATGCGGCATGAGTACCTGGCCGCCCTGTACCGCAGTGACAGCGCCGTACCCGCGACGGGATGGACGCCCTGCTTCCTCACGCTACGCGATGCAGCAGGGCAATTGCAGGCCGCTTGCCCGCTCTACGTGAAAAGCCATTCGCGTGGCGAATACGTGTTTGACTGGTCCTGGGCCGACGCGCACCATCGCCATGGCTATGCCTACTACCCCAAGGGCGTGGTGGCGGTCCCCTTCACACCGGCGCCAGGCAGCCGGCTGCTGGCTCGCGACGCCTCGGCGCGCCGGGCCCTGATCGAGGCCCTGCTGGCCGAATGTCGCGCCCGGGGTCTTTCTTCCCTGCACCTGCTCTTTGGCAGCGAAGAGGATCTCGAGACCTGCAGCGAAGCAGGCCTGATGCTGCGCCACACCGTGCAGTTCCACTGGGAAAACCGCCGCCCTCGCCCCTACGGGGATTTCGACGACTTCCTGGCCGCCCTGAGCCAGGAGAAGCGCAAGAAAATCCGCCAGGAACGGCGCAAGGTGCTCGAAGCCGGGGTCACGTTGCGCCCATTGCTCGGTGCAGAGATCCGGGAGACAGACTGGGATTTCTTCTACCGCTGCTACGAACGCACCTACCTGGAGCACGGCAACCCACCCTACCTGAGTCGCGCCTTCTTCAGCGAGATCGCCCGGGAACAGGCGCAGAACTGGCTGCTGTTCCTGGCCGAGCACCAGGGGCGGCCCATTGCCTGCAGCCTGATCGCGCTGGGCACCGACGCCGGCGATCGCATCGCCTGGGGGCGTTACTGGGGCGCACTCGAGCGCGTCGACTGCCTGCACTTCGAAGCCTGCTACTACGCCCCCCTGGAGTGGTGCATCGCCCAGGGCTACCAGCGCTTCGAAGGCGGCGCCCAGGGGGAACACAAGCTGGCACGCGCGCTACTGCCGGTGCGCACAACCAGCGCCCACTGGCTGGCCCAGCCCGACTTCGCCAATGCCGTGCAGCGCTTTCTGGACCGCGAGAGCGAGGGGCTGGCCAGCTATGTGGAAGAGCTGGACCGGCACTCGCCCCTGCGCCAGCCTGGCTGAGCCCTCAGAAGGTTTCCCAATCACTGTCGTCGGCCTTGCTGGCCGTGAGCTTGGGCGGCGCGACCGGTGCCGCAGCAGCTGGACGCGCCGCGGCAGCGGCCGCCACAGGACGGGCCGCAGGCGCTGCCGGCCTGGCCGCGGGGCGCGGCGCCGTGGTCATCGCCGCAGGCGCAGGTGCCGCCAGCACACCATCGTGGCCGGACACCTTGAAAACGGCCACGGTATCGACCAGCTCCTGGGCCTGCGTCTTGAGGCTGCTGGCCGCCGCGGCCATCTCCTCCACCAGCGCAGCGTTCTGCTGCGTGGCCTGATCCATGTTCGTCACGGCTTCGCCAATCTGGGAGACCCCCGTACTCTGCTCGCTGCTGGCCGCGCTGATCTCGCCCATGATGTCCGTCACGCGCCGGATGCTGGCCACCACCTCGTTCATGGTGGCACCCGCACGGTCCACCAGGGCCGTGCCCTGCTCCACCCGGCCCACACTGTCGGTGATGAGCTGCTTGATCTCCTTGGCCGCCTCTGCACTGCGGCTGGCCAGGTTTCGCACCTCGCCAGCCACCACGGCGAAACCACGGCCCTGCTCACCGGCACGCGCAGCCTCCACCGCGGCATTGAGCGCCAGGATGTTGGTCTGGAAGGCGATGCCGTCGATCACGCTGATGATGTCAGCGATCTTCTTGCTCGCGTCGTTGATGCCCTTCATGGTGTCCACCACCTGGGCCACCACCTCGCCGCCCTGCACAGCCACGGTGCTGGCGCTCTGCGCCAACTGGTTGGCCTGGCGCGCGTTGTCGGCGTTCTGCCGCACGGTGGACGACAACTCCTCCATCGAGGCGGCCGTTTCCTGCAAGGCGCTGGCCTGGGTCTCGGTGCGTGCCGACAGGTCGTGGT
>CAMLNH010000100.1 GCA_946481355.1 uncultured Curvibacter sp. | reverse complement strand
CGGGTGACCGCCGCCATGCAGGACGGCGTGCTCAATCTGTGCCGGGTGAAGCTGCGCGACCAGCAGCGCCTGCCGCATGGGCCGCTCAAGGAATACAGCCAGTTCGGCCAGAACATCCCGTTCGGCGATGCCGTGCCGCGCGCCGGCAACGATTCCGGCGGCGGCCAGCCCGGCTGGATCCTGAAGTGCAAGGGGTGGGAGACCGATCCCAACGCCTACATCTACTTCATCACCCAGGCGCCGGTCTGGGAGAAGATTTGCGACGTTATCGGCAAGCCGGAATGGAAGACCGATCCCGATTACGCCAAGCCGCCGGCGCGCCTGCCGCGGCTGAAGCACATCTTCGACACGATCGAGCAGTGGACCATGACCAAGACCAAGTTCGAGGCCATGGACATCCTCAACGAGTTCGACATCCCCTGCGGCCCCATCCTCTCCATGAAGGAGATCGCCGAGGACCAGTCGCTGCGTGAGACCGGCACCATCGTTGAAGTGGACCACCCCGTGCGTGGCAAATACCTGAGCGTTGGCAACCCCATCAAGCTGTCCGACAGCCCGACCGAGGTCACGCGCTCGCCTCTGCTGGGTGAGCACACCGAAGAGGTGCTGACGCAGATGGGCTACAGCAAGGCCCAGCTCGACGAACTGCGCGCCGCCAAGGCCATCTGACCGGCCCCCTGCCCGCGCCTGGCGTGGGCAGAAACGAAAAAGCCGCTGCGGTGCAGCGGCTTTTTCTCATGCGGCGCGGATTCAGGCATCTTCCAACGGTGCCGGCCCCGAGTTCTCGAAGTAGTAGGCGATGCGCTGGCGCGGCCCCAGGTACTCGAGTGCATCGGCCGGCAGGCTGGCCGGTTTGAGACTGCGCCGGATGCCGATGTGCGGCTGGCTCTCCAGATCGAGAATCAACGCCTCGTGCTTGGGCACCGAAGGCTCGTGCACGATGACGCGCGGCTTGAGCGGGCGCACCGAGTTGACCGAGACCACCAGCGCATAGCGCCCGTCGATGAGCTGCACCACCGACCCCGGCGGGTACACCCCCATCATGCGGATGAAGGCGCTGAGCACCAGGTTGTCGAAGCGCGCCTTGTGCTGGGCGAAGAGCAGCGACAAGGCCTCGTGCGGTGTCAACGCCGTCACCAGACGCACCGGATTGCACAGGTTGTCGTAGCGATTGACCAGGGCCAGGATGCGGGCGGACAGACTCAGCTCGCTGGCCGGCGGCTTCATCGGGAAGCCGCTGCCATCCATCATCTCGTGGTGCTGGGCAATGGCCATCAGCGCACCTTCGCTGAGCTGCATGCGGTTGCCGATGGCCACGCTCTTGGCCACGTGCTCCTGGTACTGCTTGAACTCCTCGATCGAAAAGCCGTCCTCGAACCAGCGCACCCGCTGCGGCAGCTGCAGCTTGCCCACATCGTGCAGAAAGGCGGCCATGCCCAGATCCACCAGATCCTGGCCACCGAGGTTCATGGCCTTGCCCAGCAGCAGGCACATCACGGTGACGTTGACCGGATGCATGGCGGCACGCTCACCCACGCCTTCGGAGAGCAGACGGATGGCTGACTCGCCATCGCAGTTCATCTCCTCCACGTAGCGGTTGACCATCTCCATGCAGCGGTTGCGCACCGCCTGCGGCTGCTCCAGCACCTCTTCCTGCACCTGGCGGTACAGCTGCTGGGCCGCACCGAAGCGCTGCTCGCAGAGCTTGAGGCTCTTCTGCTGCGCCTCGATCAGGGCGGCGCGCTGGCGGCGCAACTCGCGTTCATGCGCCTGTGCACGGGCCGCGGCCTCTGCGTCGGGTACCGGACGGCTCTCCTGCGCATCGTCCTGCGGCAGATCACTCTTGGCCGGCACCCAGCGCACCTGCTTGAGGCCCAGGCCGCGGATCACCTCGATCTGCTTGAGCGTGCTGATCTTGAAGCTGCCGGTAGGAAAGGGGTGGGACATCCAGCCCAGATCGAGCTCGACGTAGAGTCCGATGCGTAAATCGGCGATATCGATCAGTTCGGTGTCGGATGGCTTCATGAATAAACTGATCTGCGCCCCGACAATTCAGGTGCCTGCAGACGCTGCCGATTCTATGGCATGAAATACATCATGCCATGCCCGCTGTGCACGGACATGAAGCAGTTTTGCTACAAATCCTGCAGCACACCTCATGCCAGCCCTCCATTTCATTCAGGCCCCGGAACATGAGTGTCCCGGGTGCGACGCATCAGCCCATCTCTGTATATCGGCTGGTGTCCGTCGGAATGAATATCATCCTGCGATGCACACCTCTCTTCTGATCAGGAAAAACCCCATGCTCGAACCAGCCTTCCACGGAGCAGCACGCCGGCACCTTGGCGGTGCACTGCTGATCGCCGTCCTGCTTGTTGGCGGCTGCGCCCAGACGGCCGCACCGATCACCGCCACCCCGGGTGAAGGTGACACGCCGCTGCGCGCCCGCGGCCAGGAGCCGTCCTGGACCCTGCAGCTCACCGGCGACCAGCTGCAGTGGCAGGCTGGCGATCAAACCTTCACCGCGCAGATGCGTCCGGCGCCCAGCGCCAGCGGCATGCGTCTGGCCGGCATGCACGAAGGCCAGATCATTGAAGTCTGGACCAAGGCCCGTGTCTGCCGTGACAGCATGAGCGGCATGCCGCATCCCTATGAAGTCCTGGTGCGCCTCGACGAACGCCGCTATGCCGGCTGCGGCGGCGAGCCCGCGGCCCTGCTGCAGGGCGAATGGCAGATCAGCGCACTGGCTGGCGGCCTGCCACCGGGCGCACAGCTCACGCTGCAGTTCGACGCCCGTGGCCGCGTGAGCGGTCGTGCAGGCTGCAACCGTTACACCAGCAGCTACATGCTCAGCGGCGAAGGCCTGCGCATCGCACCTGGCGCGGCCACACGCATGGCCTGCCCGCCTGAACTCATGGACGTGGAAGGCCGCTACCTGCGCCAGCTCGCAGCCACGCAGCGCTTCGATATCGGCGACGACGGCATGCTGCAGCTCATCGGGGCGCAAGACCAACGCATCGTCGCGCGCCGGCCCTGAGCTTGTTCAGACGGCGGGCTGACAGGCGTCGATCCACTGCCCGTCCGTGAGTTCGGCCAGACGTGTGGGCGACAGGCGCACCGCACTCGTCGTGCTTCCAGCCGCAGGCAGCACCTCGTCATACTGCTGCAGGGCCACGTCCAGATAGACCGGCAGCGGCTGCGCCAGGCCGAAAGGGCAGACACCGCCCACAGGATGGCCCGTGAGCTCGGCCACCTCTTCGGGCGGCAGCATGCGGCCGCGGCCGAAGGCCTCCTTGAACTTGCGGTTGTCGATGCGCACGTCCCCCGCACACACGAGCAACACCACACGCCCATCCCCCAGGCGAAACGCCAGGGTCTTGGCAATACGCCCGGGCGGCACGCCGTGCGCCTGCGCCGCCAGTGCGACGGTCGCGGTGCTGGCCTCGAGCTCGATGATGGGGATGTCCAGCTGACGGGACGCAAAGAATTCGCGGACGGACTGCAGGCTCATGCGCGTTTGATCCAAAGCAAAGCGCCGACTGTAACAAGCCCGCGCCCTGCCCTACACTGTGCCCATGCGATTACTGCCACATCTTCTGCTCGCCTTGATCCTCTTGCCCGGCTGCAGCGCGCGCGCCTGGTACGAAGGCGGCCGCGCTGGCGCTGAAAACGAATGCCGCAAGCTGCCCCCGGGCGGCTACGAAGACTGCATGGCCCGTGTGAACCGCCAGTCCTACGACGACTATGAAAAAGAACGCCAGCGCAAATGAAGCCAAGGCCCGGCTGCTTCACGCCCGCGACACATGCACATTGGAGAATGAGCACATGATCGAAGAACGTCCCCAGACCCTGGGCGAGGAAATCGCCAACAGCGTCAGCCATGGCGTGGCCCTGCTGGCCGCCCTAGTCGGTGCGCCTTTTCTGCTGGTATCGGCCAGCCAGCTCAGCGCCACCAACATCGTGGGGGCCGCCGTCTTTGCGGCCACCATGGTGCTGCTCTACTTCACCTCCACGCTCTACCATGCCCTGCCCGCGGGCCGGGCCAAGCGCGTCTTCCTCAAGCTCGACCACGGCGCCATCTACCTCTTCATCGCCGGCAGCTACACGCCGTTTGCACTCGGCGCACTCGGCGGCCCCTGGGGCTGGACGCTGTTCGGTCTGGTCTGGGCCATGGCGGCGCTGGGCATCACCCTCAAGGCCTTCGATCGGCTCACGCATCCCTGGCTGTCCACCGGCCTGTACCTGGCCATGGGCTGGATCGTGCTGATCGCCGCCGTGCCCCTGGTCGAGCGCGTGGCCACGCCCGGCCTGATGCTGCTGGTCGCAGGTGGTCTGGCCTACACCGTGGGCGTGGTCTTCTTCCTGCTCGACTCGAAGATGAAATACGCGCACGCCGTCTGGCATGCCTTCGTCGCTGTCGGCACCGGCCTGCACTTCTTCGCCGTGCTGGATTACGCAGCCTGAAGCGCGGCCCCTAATCCAGAAACAGCTGCGCCTCCTGGCTGGACGCCCAGTCCACCGGCGCGTGGTCCAGCACCACCCCCACGTCCAAGCCCAGGGCCAGTGCCGTCTTGTCTGGAAAGGTCACGGCGAGCTTGCGCTCCGTGTACCCCATCTCATGCGCACGACAGCGCCAGGACGCCACATGCAGGATGCCGGCCATGGGCTCGTAACCCTCGCGCTCGAAGGGCGCGTCCTGGTGCTCCAGCGTCTCCACCAGGGCCTCGGGCAGATGCCAGGCGCGCGCGAACCCGGCGCCGACCTGGGCATAGCAATAGCCGAACTGTTCGAACTCGGCACGCGCCCGCTGGGGCGCGAACACTGGGACGCGCTGGTTGAGCGGCTCCATCTCCGCGAGCATGCCGCGGTGCATCACCAGCTCCCCCAGGGCGTGGACCAGGCCCACCGTGTAGGGCGAGACCGCCACCTTGCGGTCCCGGGTCAGCAGCTGCGTGAGGCGCGCGGTGTCCAGGCTGTAGCGCCAGAACTGCTTCATGTCCACGCCGCCCACCTTGCGAAAGGCGCTGCTCATGGCCGCCTCGATCGTCATGTCGCGTACGGGCCGCAGGCCCAGGACACTCAGTGCATCGCTCACGGTGCCGACACGACGGCTCAGCTGGAAGCGCGCGGAATTGGCCGCCATGAGCAGGCGCGCCGTCATCACCGGCTCCATGCTCAGCAGGCTGCTCACACGCCGCGCGTCGGGCTCGGCTGCATTGAGCTCGGTCAACGCCAGCGCAATCACACGGGGGATACTGGGCAGGGCCACGGGAGAGGCCAACAGGGTCTGGAGATCCATTGATGATCGGGCCTGACTGGTTCTGCAACTCGCCTCGCCGGACCTCACGCCGTTGCGGGTCCTTGAGCGAGGGCACAGCTTAGCGTCTCTTGTTTCTCGGCTCAAGCAGCGCCGGGCGACTATGATCACGGGATCACGCACAAGCGTGACAATGTGCCCATTTCTTCCCAAGCCGTCGGTTCCCCGACCGGTCCCCATGACCACCAGCATCCTGCGCGCCGCCCTCATCCTGGGCCTGCTCTCGGCCATCGGCCCCTTTGCCATCGACATGTACCTGCCGGCCCTGCCCTCCATCGGGCAAAGCCTGGACGCATCCATCGGCGCCGTGCAGGGCAGCCTCATGGCCTTCTTCATCGCCCTCGGTGTGGGCCAGATCATCTACGGCCCGGCCTCCGACATGCTGGGCCGCAAGCCGCCGCTCTACTTCGGCCTGGGCCTCTTCGCCGTGGGCAGCGTGGGCTGCGCCCTGGCGCCCGACATCCACACCCTGATCGCCATGCGCTTTGTGCAGGGCCTGGGCGGCTGTGCCTGCACCGTGATCCCGCGCGCCGTGGTGCGTGACCTTTACACCGGCCACGAGGCCCTGCGCCTCATGTCCACGCTCATCCTGGTCTTCAGCGTCTCGCCCATCCTCGCGCCGCTGGCCGGCAGCCTGCTGATCGAGTGGCAGGGCTGGCGCAGCGCCTTCTGGTTCATGCTGGGCATCGGCATCCTGGGTCTGATCCTCATGGCCACGCAGATGAGCGAAACGCGTCCGCCGGAAGCACGCAAGCAAAGCAGCTGGGGCCAGGCCTTCAGTGGCTACCTCACGCTGCTGCAGGACCGCCATTTCCTGGGCCTGGTCTTCATCGGCTCCTTCGGCATCGCGAGCTTCTTTGCCTACCTGGCCAACTCGTCCTTCGTGCTGATCGACCACTACGGGCTCACACCCCGCCAGTACAGCATCGTCTTCGCAGCCAACGCGGCCTCCTTCATCGGCATGTCGCAGCTCACGGGTCGCCTGGGCCAGCGGTATGGCCTCAAGCCCATGGTGCGTATCGCGACGCACGCCTATGCCGGGGTCATGGCCCTGCTGCTCCTGTGCTTCCTGCTGGGCTTGGACCAGTTGCCCCTGCTGCTGGTGCTGCTCTTCGTGGGCTACGGCTTCCTCGGGCTCATCATCCCCACCTCGGCCATCCTCGCGCTCGAAGACCACGGGCCGATTGCCGGCACGGCCTCGGCCCTCATGGGCACGCTGCAGTTCGCCACTGGCGCCACCGTGATGGCCATCACCGGCCTCTTCGTCGACGGCACGGGCCTGCCCATGGTGGCGGGCATCGCGAGCTCGGCCGCCATGGTCTGGCTGTTCGTGCGCGGGACCTTGAAAAAGCCCTGAACTCTTAACCGAGTGTCTGCACCACGCCCCCGCCCGGCAGCTCGCGCATGCGCTTGATGTCGCGCTGCGGCGGCGCGCCGAACTGGCGGCTGTATTCACGGGTGAACTGCGAGACGCTTTCGTAGCCCACACGCACCGCCGTGCTGCTGGCATCCAGCGCCTGGGTCAGCATGAGCTGGCGCGCCTCCTGCAGGCGCAGCTGCTTCTGGTACTGCAGCGGGCTCATGCCCGTGAGACTGCGGAAGTGCTGACGAAAGGTCGAGGGGCTCATGTGTGCACGCTCCGCCAGCTCGTCCATCAGCACGTCGCGGTCGAAGTGGGTCTTGAGCCAGGCAATCGCCTGCGCCACCTGGTGGCTCGGTGAGCCCAAGGCAATCAGGTGGCGCAGATAGGCCCCGTGCGGCCCCGTGAGCAAGCGCACCATGATCTCCTGCTGGATCAGCGGCGCCAGGCGTTCAATGTGCTGCGGCTCCTGCAGCAGCCGCACCAGGCGGATCACCGCATCCAGCAGCGGCTCTTCCATCGGCGCCAGCGACAGGCCCCGTGCGGCCTGGTCGCGCGGCAATGGCGGCAACTCCATGTCGGCCGCCAGTTGCACCAGGGCCCGCGTGTCCAGCTTGACCAGCATGCCGAGGAAAGGTTGGGCCAGATCCGCCTGCGTGACCTGCGAGACCACGGGCAGGTCCACCGTGACCAGCAGAGACTGGCCGGGCGCGTAGTTCACCACCTGTTCGTTCAGGGTCACGCGCTTGCTGCCCTGCGCCACGATCGCCAGCCCGAGCATGTACATGCAGTCCAGCGGCTCGGTGCGGCCGCTGCGCCGCGCCATCATCAGCTGGGGAATGGCGGTCTGGTAATCGCCGTCGTTTTGGGCAATCCGGCCGATTTCCTGGGCCAGGGTGTGGATGGTCATGGTGAAACTTTCAGGGGCCCGTGATCCAGGCGGTCAACACTCTGTCACAGAGGGAATACCTGTGCATGGCGTCGTGGCTTGCAATGTACCTCCCCCGGTTTCTCTTTGCCTGTTCCAGCGGAAGGTCAATCAGAAAAGGCAAGAAATAGATTGAAAACGGCAAGCCTGCGAGCAGACTAAGACGGACACTTCCGGCACCGATTTCCTGCACGACCTTTACCGAAGGAGCCACGTCACCATGAGCACCCTCCACGTCAACGGCCGCGACCACACGGTCAACGTCGACGCATCCACCCCCATCCTCTGGACCCTGCGCGACACGCTGGGCATGACGGGCACCAAGTTCGGTTGCGGCGCAGCGCTCTGCGGCGCCTGCACCGTGCATATGGACGGCCAGGCCATCCGCTCCTGCGTCACGCCCATCTCGGCCGCACAAGGCGCCAAGATCACCACCATCGAAGCCGTCACCGGCGGCAAGGACCGCGTGGGCGCTGCCGTGCACGCCGCCTGGGTCAAGCACGACGTGGCGCAATGCGGCTACTGCCAGAGCGGCCAGATCATGAGCGCCACCGCCTTCCTCAAATCCCTGCCGCGCGGCAAACAGCCCACGGCTGCCGAAATCGACACCGCCATGGCCGGCAACATCTGCCGCTGTGGCACCTATGCCCGCATCCGCGCCGCCGTGGCCGACGCCGCCAAGGCCCTCGCCTGAAGGAGCACACCATGTTGTCCCACACCCTTGCCCAAGAAATGCCGCGCGCCCTGCAACACCTGCTGGCCCGCGAAGAACAAACCACCGACATCGCCACCCTGCCGCGCCGCAGCTTCCTCAAGCTCGCCGGTGCCGGTGGTCTGGCCCTGGGCCTCTACCCGAGCCTGGCCACGGCACAGCAAGCCGCAGCCGCCGGCCTCAAGCCTTTTGAACAACCCACCGCCTTTGTGCAGATCGCGGCCAATGGCGAGGTCACCGTCACCATCAACCGCCTGGAGTTCGGCCAGGGCGTGCAGACCGCCTTGCCCATGATCCTGGCCGAGGAGCTG
>CAMLNH010000099.1 GCA_946481355.1 uncultured Curvibacter sp. | reverse complement strand
CCACCAGCAGCATGATGCCCAGGCCGCCGATGAGCTGCAGGAAGCAGCGCCAGACGTTGACCGAGACCGGCAGCGCATCCAGGCCCTGCAGCGCGGTGGCGCCGGTGGCGGTGAGCGCGCTCATGGCCTCGAAGTAGGCGTGGCTCCAGCCGATGGCGGGCACGGTGTAGTACAGCGGCACCGCGGAGTAGGCGGTGAGCACCACCCAGACCAGGTTGACGAGCAGGAAGCCGTCGCGCGCCTGCAGCTCGCGCCGGTGCCGTCGCGTGGCCAGCCACAGCAGCCAGCCGCTGACCAGGGTCAGCGCGCCGCTGGCGGCCCAGACCTCGCGCAGCGCGGGCGCGTCCTCGGCCCAGGCCCAGGCCAGCGGTACCAGGAAGGCCAGCGAGAAGGCCATGAGGATGCGCGCGAGCAGCGCCAGGGCGGGCAGGAACATGGGGGTGCTTCCCTCAGCCGAAGAAAGTGGCGCTGACCTGGAACAGGCGCTCCACCTCGCGCACCAGGCGCTTGTTCGGGATGAAGATCACGATGTGGTCACCATCCTCGATCAGGGTGTCGTGGTGGGGCATGAGCACTTCGGACTTGCGGCCTTCGCCGCGCACGATGACGCCGAAGCGCGTGCCCTCGGGCAGCTTGATCTCCTCGATGCGCCGGCCCACGAGGCGTGAGGTCTTGACGTCGCCGCGCGCGATGCCCTCCAGCGCCTCGGCCGCACCGCGGCGCAGGCTGTGCACGGCCACCACGTCGCCGCGGCGGATGTGGGTCAGCAGCTCGCCAATGACGGTCTGCGCGGGGGAGATGGCGATGTCGATGGTCGAGCCCTGCATCATGTCGGCGTAGGCGCGCCGGTTGATCAGCGCCATCACGCGGCGCGCGCCCAGGCGCTTGGCCAGCATGGCCGACATGATGTTGTCCTCGTCGTCGCTGGTCAGCGCGAGGAAGAGGTCCATCTCGTGCACGTTCTCTTCCTGCAGCAGGTCCTCTTCGACGGTGTCGCCGTTGAGCACCAGCATGTTCGTGGGCAGCTGACTGGCGAGGTAGTCGCAGCGCTTGGCGTTCTGCTCGATGATCTTGACCTGGCACTGCTTCACGAGGCTGCGCGCCAGCCGCAGGCCCACCTTGCCGCCGCCAGCGATCATGACGCGCTGCACCGGCTGGTCCAGGTTGTGCAACGCGGCCAGCACCAGGCGGATCTGGTCGGCCGAGGCCAGCACGAAGATTTCGTCGCCGGGCAGCACGCGTGTGCCGGGCTCGGTGGACATCTCGGTGTCCATGCGGTAGAGCGCGACCACGCGCATCTGCGCCACCGGCAGGCGATCGCGGAACTCGGCGATGGTGCGGTTGGCCAGGATGCTGCCGCCGGTGACACGCACCGCGGCCAGGCAGACCCTGCCTTCGGCAAATTCAAGCACCTGCAGCGCCTCGGGGTAGTCGATGAGCTGGTGGATGTAGCGCATCACCGATTCTTCGGGACAGATCACCTGGTCCACCGCAAAGCCGCTCTTGGACATCAGCGCGTCGCCCTCGACGAATTCCGGTGAGCGCACGCGCGCGATGGTCACCGGCACGTTGAAGACGTCGTGTGCCACCTTGCACACCACCAGATTGGATTCGTCCAGCGCGGCGCAGGCGATCAGCATGTCGGCGTCCTGCGCGCCGGCTTCGCGCAGCACCGAGGGCTGGATGCCGTTGCCCACCACGCCGCGCAGGTCCAGCCGCTCCTCGAGCTGGCGCAGGCGCACCGGGTCCTGGTCGATGACGGTGATGTCGTTCTGCTCGGAGCTCAGGCTCTCCGCCACGCTCTCGCCCACGCGACCGGCGCCGAGGATGATGATGTTCATGGGATGTGCGAGGTCAGACCCGACGTTTATTCGGCCACCCGTTCGCGGCGGCCCGCGCCATCATAGAGGTCGAGGCAGCGCTCGCGCCAGGCGTGCACCGGATCGTCTTCGGCCAGCAGCGCGAAGGTGCTGCTGGTGCGCGCCCACATGAAGGCGCCGAAGGCCAGGTAGTCGGCATAGCCCGGCTGTTCGCCGCTGAGATAGGCGTGGTGGCCCAGGGCCAGGCGCATGGGCTGCAGACCGCGGCGGAAGGCGTCGAGGCGGTCTTCGCGGCCGGCCTGCAGCTCTTCGAGCGTGGTCTTGTAGCTTTTCTCGCGCGAGGCGCGGAAGTAGGTCTGGTCGGCCGGGTCCAGGCGATCGTGCAGGTCCTTGAGGACGAGCCGCGCGATCGGGCCGTGCAGGCTGGTCTGCGCCCAGTACTGGAAGAACTTGAGCACGGGCATGGACTCGGGCGTGAGCAGGCGCGGCGTGTCGGGGAAGGCGGCGTCCAGGTGCTGCACGATGGCCCAGCTGTCGGTGATGAGTTTCCCCTCGTGCCCGATGGTGGGGATGGTGAGCTTGTCGCCCCCGCTGCCCAGGCTGGGGATGTCGGTGAAGA
Source organism: uncultured Curvibacter sp. (assembly GCA_946481355.1). Next base: position 6,217 of record CAMLNH010000099.1, on the reverse strand, counting down.
GCACGTCCTTCACCTCGAAGGGGATGCCCTTGTGCAGCAGGGCCATGCGCACGCGCCAGCTGTTGGGGGAGAAGTGGGCGCGACGGGCGTTGACGAGGTCGTAGAGCAACATGCAGGTGTGTCCGTGGAGGGAATGGAAAGTCAGGAGGCGTCCTGGCGGCGCGGCGCGGGGCGAGCGCCCCAGCCATGGCAGATGTAGAGGCGAAAGCGCGAGATCACGCGCCCGGCGTGCTGCGTGTTCCAGCTGTCGCCGAGCTCGCAGCGTTCGAACAGGCCTTCGCCCACCGGGATCTGGTAGGACTGCTGCGACCAGTCGAGCACGATCGCGCTGTAGTAGCGGCGCAGCGGGCCGTGCCATTGTTCGAGCTGGTCGGTCTCGGGCGTGAGCACGGAGACGGGCAGGGGTTGCGCATACCAGGCCAGGCGCGTGCCCAGGCTGCGGTGCGGCACGGCCAGGCGCGGGATGCCGTGTTCGCGCGCGAGCTGCTGGGCGTGCAGGCCGGTCATGCGCCAGCCGTAGAACTCGGCAAAGGGGTTGCTGCGCTCGGGCTCGCCGCTGCCGGGCTCTTCGCTGGCCAGCCAGGGCGGGCCGCCCAGCAGGAGCAGCAGGTAGAGCAGCAGGATGCACAGGGCCTGCACGCCGCCGAGCACCCAGATCAGCTGGCGCCTTCCGCTGATCCAGAGCGCGGCCAGCCCCAGGCCGGCGAAGGGCGCCAGCGCGGTCCAGGCCGGCGCGGTCCAGAGCGTGAGGCTGGTGTTGCTGCCCGCGTAGATGGCCAGCGCGGCCAGCGGCACGGCGAAAAAGCCCAGCAGCCAGGTCTGCGGACGGCTCAGGCCCAGCCCGCCCAGTACACCATGGCGCAGGCCGCAGACGCCCAGGATCAGCAGCGGGTAGAGCAGGGCCTGGGCCAGCAGGAAGAGCAGCAGACGGCCCGGCTCCCAGGGGCTGCCGGCCAGCTGCTGCAGCGGCTCCAGCAGCATGGGCCAGCCCTGCTGCGCATGCCACAGCCACACGGGCAGCAGCATGAGTGCGGCCAGCAGCACGGCCTGCCCGGGGCCGCGCAGGCGCAGCAGGCGCGCGCCGTAGGTGCTGAACAGCCCGCACAGCGCAGGCAGCACGACGAGCCAGGCGGTGTAGCGCGCCAGGCCGGCCAGGCCCAGCAGGGCGCCGAACAGCAGCCATTCGCCGCGCCGGCGCGCGGTCTCTTCGTCGTACAGGCGCAGGGTCTGCCACAGCAGCGCGGCGGTGCAGAGCATGAGCAGGGTGTCGGGCAGCAGGGCGATGCCCATGAGGTGCAGCAGCGGCGCCAGGCTGTAGGCCAGCACGGCCCACAGGCCGGCGGCGTCGGGCGTGATGGAGGCGGGCACCAGCAGGTAGTGCAGGCGGCGCGCGATGTCGTAGACGAAGAGCGCCGACAGGGCCCACAGCGCTTCGGGCAGCAGGCGCAGCCAGCCCGCGGGGGCCTCGAACTGCACCAGGGGCCAGAGCAGCCAGCCGATCAGGGGCGGGTGGTCCGTGTAGGCCCAGTCGGGGTGCAGGGCGTAAAGCGCGTGCAGGGCTTCGTCGGGGGACAGGCCCAGTACCGCGCCCAGGATGAGGTGCAGCAGGGCGTGCCCTCCCAGAAGCAGGGCCAGCAGGGTGGTGGGACGCGTGTTGAGGGGTAGCACAGCAGACAGACGGGAGAGGCTGCAGTCTAAACCCCGACCCCCGGGGCTACACTGCAGGAAATCCCGGCTATGCAAACTGCCTTGACTTCCTCCCTTCCTGCGGTCGACCCGTGCCGCTGCCCCCTGTGCGGCCAGCCCAATGCCTGCGCCAACGAGGTGGCGCGTGCCACGGGCCAGGCCCAGCCGCCCTGCTGGTGCACGACGGTGACGTTCACCTCCGAGCTGCTGGCGCGCGTGCCGCCCGAGGCGCGGCGCCAGGCCTGCATCTGCGCGGCCTGCGCGCGCGGCCGTTGACTGAAACTTACTTTGCACCGTCGATGAGCCAGCGCATCAGCGTCTCGCAGTCCTCGGGGCTGAGGCGTTCGTGCGCGGCGATGTGGGCAAAGAGGCCACCGGCGCGCAGTTTCTCGGCGAGCTGGCGCGGCGCGCCGGGCTGGCCGCGGTAGCGCGCGTAGTCGGCCGCGAGCTGGGCGATGCTGGGCACGTTGCGCCGAGGCGGCTCGCCGTGGCAGCTGTAGCAGCCCTTGTCGAGCGCGAGCTGCGAGCTGGCCTGTGCCGGCAGGGTGGCGATCAGCAGCAGGGGCAGCAGAAGACGGGCGCGCATGCCGCCATCCTGCCAGCATTCGGGCCTGCTAGCATGCGGGCAGAGAAACGAACACCATGGTCCGCAGCACAGAAGAACAGCGCCAGGCCCTGCGCTCGACCTGGGTCAGCGTCTGGGTCAATCTTTTCCTGGCCACGGCCCAGGTGATCATCGGCCTGTTCGCGCGCTCGCAGGCCCTGATCGCCGACGGACTGCACACGCTCTCGGATCTGGTGGCCGACGCTGTGGTGCTGGTGGCTGCGCGCCACTCGCATGCCGAGGCGGACGAGAACCACCCTTACGGCCACGCACGTTTCGAGACCGCCGCTTCGCTGGCCATCGGCCTGATCCTGCTGGGCACCGGCGTGGGCATGGTGTGGTCCGCGGGCGTCAAGCTGCATGAGGGCGAGAGCCTGGGCGCCGTGCACCCGCTGGCCCTGGTGGCCGCGCTGATCACCCTGGTCGCCAAGGAGGGTTTGTTCCGCTACATGCGCCGCATCGGCGAGCGGCTCAAGAGCGCCATGCTGATCGCCAACGCCTGGCATGCGCGGGCCGATGCGGCCTCTTCGCTGGTGGTGGCGGTGGGCATCGCCGCCAATCTGGCGGGCTGGCACAGCATGGACGCGGTGGCGGCCATCATCGTGGGTTTCATGATCGTGAAGACGGGCTGGGGCTTCTCGGTCGACGCCTTCCACAGCCTGACCGATCACGCCCTCGATCCGCAGGAAATCGCGCGCATCCGCCAGACCGTGCGCACGGTGGGCGGGGTGCGCGGCGTGCACAAGCTGCGCACGCGCCGCATGGGCGACTGGGCCGTGGTCGACATGCACGTCGAGGTCGATCCGCACCTCTCGGTCTCCGAGGGGCATTACATTGCCGAGCAGATTGCCGCGCGCGTGAAAGACGCGCACCGCGTGGCCGAGTGCACGGTGCACGTGGACCCGGGCACGGTGCGCCACCTGCCGCACCTGCTGGCCCTGCCGCCGCGCGCCCAGGTGCAGGCCTGCGTGCAGCAGGTGCTGGGCGCTACGCCCGACGCGCTGCGCCTGCATTACCTGGAAAGCGGGCTGGAGCTGGAGGTCGAGTTGGCCGACGCCATGCCCGTCGCCGAGCGCGTGCGGGCCCGGTTGGCCCTGCAGGCGGCGCTGGGCGCGCTGACGGCGCAGCCTGTGCGCGTGACGCTGCAGGCCCACGAGAAGGACTGAGGCCATGGCACACCCCGAGACCCTGCCCGAGATGCAGGCGCGCTACGGCGAGCGCTACCGCTGGCGCCTGCTGCTGGCCGTGATGGTGGGCACCATGGCCTCCATCATGTCGTCCACCATCATCAACGTGGCGATTCCTGACATGAGCCACCAGTTCGTGCTGGGCCAGGAGCGCGCGCAATGGGCCACCTCCGGCTTCATGGCGGCCACCACCGTGGCCATGCTCTGCACGCCCTGGCTGCTGGGGGCCTACGGCTACCGCCGTACCTATGTGGCGGCCATGCTGCTGCTGCTCGCCGGTGGCGTGGGCGGTGGGCTGGCCAACAGCTTCGACCTCGTGCTGGTGGCACGCGTGGTCGAAGGCCTGGCCGCGGGCGTGGTGCAGCCCATCCCGGCCATCATCATCATGCGCGCCTTCGCCGCGCACGAGCGCGGGCGGGCCGGCGGCATCTTCGGCATGGGCGTGGTGCTGGCGCCGGCGCTGGGGCCGAGCATCGGCGGCCTGCTGGTGGACTGGTTGGGCTGGCGCTCGATCTTCTTCATGGTCGTGCCCTTCTGCATCGCCTCGATCTGGCTGGCCTTCCGCTACGTCCCCACGACCGCGCCGGGCGGCGCCGCCCCCGACCGGCGCGCCCACCGCCTGGACTGGCAGGGCCTGCTGCTCGCCACCGTGGGCACACTGTCCCTGCTCAAGGGCATGGTCGAGCTGCATGGCGCCTCGGGCGCACAGGCCAGCGGCCTGCTGGTGCTGGCGGCGGCCAGCTTCACGGCCTTCGTGCTCTGGCAGCGCCACCAGGCCCGGCGCGGCGACATGCCGCTGATGCACCCGGATCTGTTCACCTTCCGCGCCTTTGCCATGGGCAGCCTGGTGGCCTTCATCTACGGCATCGCGATGTTCGGCTCCACCTACCTGCTGCCGCTCTACATCCAGATGGCGCAGCAGTTCTCGGCTTCGCATGTGGGCACCATCATGCTGCCCGCGGGCCTGGTGCTGGCGGTAACCATCCCGATCGCCGGGCGCCTGTCGGACCGCTGGCCCATCCGCGTGCTGATCTGCATCGGCCTGGCCCTGCTGGCCCTGTCCTTCGCGCTCATGCTGACCCTCGGTCCGGGTCTGGCGCGCGCCACCGTGCTCGCGTTGCTCGTGGCCTGGGTGGTCGTGGGGCGTGTCGGCCTGGGCTTCATCCTGCCCTCTCTCAACAACGGCGCGATGACGGGGCTGGAGCCGCGCCTGATCTCGCAGGCCTCGAGCGCCATCAACTTCCTGCGCATGCTGGGCGGCGCCGTGGGCGTGAGCCTGTGCGGCATCGTGCTCGAATGGCGCATCGCCGTGCACGGCGATGCACTGGCCCGGCCCGAGACCAGCCCGGCGCGCATCGTCGCCTTCGACGAGACCTTCGTGATGCTGGCTGCGGTCTGCGCCCTGGCCATGCTGGCCGCCTGGCAGATGCGCGGCACGCCGCGCGCCGCCGCAGCGCAGAAAGAGACCTGACACCATGTGCCAGCTGCTGGGCATGAACTGCAATGTGCCGACCGACGTGATGTTCAGCTTCGCGGGTTTTGCCGAGCGTGGCGGCCGCACCGACCACCATGGTGACGGCTGGGGCATCGCCTTCTTCGAGGACAAGGGCCTGCGCCATTTTGTGGACCACCAGTCGGCCTGCGCCTCACCCGTGGCCGAGCTGATCCGCCAGTACCCGATCAAGAGCCGCAACGTGATCTCGCACATCCGCAAGGCCACGCAGGGTGCGGTGACGCTGGAGAACTGCCACCCCTTCGTGCGCGAGCTCTGGGGGCGTTACTGGGTGTTTGCCCACAACGGCGATCTCAAGGACTACGCGCCCCGACTGCACGGCAGCTTCCGGCCGGTGGGCCACACCGACAGCGAGCGCGCCTTCTGCTGGCTGATGCAGGAGCTGGCCAAGTCGCACGCCACGGTGCCCAGCGTGGCCGAGCTCACGCTGACCCTGCAAGAGCTGGTGCCACAGATCGCCAGACATGGCACCTTCAATTTCCTGCTGAGCAACGGCGAGGCCCTCTGGGCCCATGCCAGCACGCACCTCTGCTATGTGGTGCGTCAGCACCCCTTCGGTAGTGCCACGCTGCGCGACGAGGACCTGAGCGTGAACTTCGCCGAGCAGGCCGCGCCCGGTGACCGCGTGGCCGTGGTGGTGACCACGCCGCTGACGCAGGACGAGACCTGGACCCCGATCACGCCGGGCGAGCTCAAGGTCTTCGTGGATGGCGCGGTGCGCTGAGGCGCCAGGTCAGATACGACCTTCCTCCACCGCGTGGCAGGCCACGCGCACCCCATCCACCTCGCGCAGCTGCGGCCGTTCCTGGCTGCAGCGCGCGTTGGCGTGCGGGCAGCGCGGGTGGAAGGCGCAGCCCGCGGGGGGTGCCAGGGGGTTGGGCACCTCGCCCTGCACGGGGGTGCGGGCGCGGCCCGTGTCGTGCAGCTTGGGAATGGCGTCGAGCAGCATGCGCGTGTAGGGGTGGCGCGGGCGGCTGAACAGCGCGGCCTTGTCGGCCAGCTCGACCAGGCGGCCCAGGTACATCACGCCCACACGGTCGCTCACATGGCGCACCACGGCCAGGTTGTGGCTGATGAAGAGGTAGGTCAGGCCCTGCTGGCGCTGCAGGTCCTTCATGATGTTGAGCACCTGGGCCTGCACGCTCACGTCCAGTGCCGAGGTGGGCTCGTCACAGACCAGGAACTCGGGCTGGGTGGCCAGGGCGCGCGCGATGGAGATGCGCTGGC
>CAMLNH010000098.1 GCA_946481355.1 uncultured Curvibacter sp. | reverse complement strand
TCAACCGCACCAGCGAGCACCGCCTCGCCATGCTGCGCAACATGATGAACTCGCTCATCGAGCACGAAGTCATCAAGACCACGGTCCCCAAGGCCAAGGAACTGCGCCGCGTCGTCGAGCCCATGATCACCCTGGCCAAGGAACCCACGCTGGCCAACCGCCGCCTGGCCTTCGACCGCCTGCGCAGCCGCGACAGCGTGACCAAGCTCTTCAACGATCTCGGCCCGCGCTTCAAGACTCGTCCGGGTGGCTACACCCGCATCCTCAAGATGGGTTTCCGCGTCGGCGACAACGCCCCCATGGCACTCGTCGAGCTGGTGGATCGCCCCGCTGAAACCGAAGCAGCGAAGGCTGAGTAAATAGGCTATAATGCTGGATTGCCGCGCGATGGAGCAGCCTGGTAGCTCGTTGGGCTCATAACCCAAAGGTCGGAGGTTCAAATCCTCCTCGCGCAACCAAATCCGAAAAGCCCTCTTACGAGGACTTTTCCTTTTAGGGTCACTGTAACAATCAGTGTCCTGATCATGTGAACCAGGCCACAAGCCTGGTGTCACGCTGTCTAGGAATCAAGATGACAACTCGTCGCCAATTCAGCCTGGCCGCGGCATCCCTGCTGGCCGCTCCCACCCTGCTCAAGGCACAGGGCAGCAACAAGATCATCCTTGGCCAGTCGGCCGCCTTCACCGGCCCCGCCGCGGAACTCGGTATCCAGTTCCAGCAGGGTGCCAAGCTCTGGTTCGAGCAGCTCAATGCCCAGGGAGGCATCGGTGGCAAGATGGTCGAGATCCGTTCGCTGGACGACGGCTACGAGCCCGACCGCTGCGCGGCCAACACCCAGAAGCTCATCGCGGAAGACGTGCACGCGCTCTTCGGCTACATCGGCACTCCCACCAGCCTGGCAGCGCTGCCCTTGCTGACCAAGGCCCAGGTTCCCTTCATTGCACCGTTCACTGGAGCCATGGGCCTGCGCGACCCCTTCAACAAGCAGGTCTTCCATCTGCGTGCGTCCTACAACGACGAGACAGCCCTGATCGTGCGCCAGCTCACCAATCTGGGCCTGAAGAGGATCGCGGTCTTCCATCAGAACGATGCCTACGGCAAGGCCGGACTGGACGGCGTGACGCTGGCACTGGACAAGCAGGGCCTCAAGCCCGTGGCCACGGCCACGGTGGAGCGCAATTCGGTGGACGTGGCCGCGGCTGTGCGTGCCATCAACGCGACGATGCCCGATGCCGTGGTGCAGATCAGCGCCTACAAGTCCTGTGCCGCCTACATCCGCGCCGCCCGCGCGGCCGGCTACGGTGGCACTTTCTACAACGTGTCCTTCGTGGGCACCCAGGCGCTGGCCGACGAGCTGGGCAAGGATGGTGCTGGCGTGGTGGTCTCGCAGGTCATGCCCTCGCCCTACAGCGCAGCGCGTCCGATCGCACGCGAATTTGCCGACGCCGTCAGGAAGGCCGGTAACGTGCAGGCCAACTTCTCCAGCATGGAGGGTTATCTGGCGGCCAAGGTCGTGACTGAAGGCCTCAAGCGTGCGGGGGCCCGGATCGGCAGCCGCGAGGCCCTGGTCCAGGGCATCGAGTCCATCGGCAGCCAGAGTCTGGGCGGTTTCCAGGTCAATTTCTCGGCCAGCAACCACGTGGCGTCAAGCTTTGTCGAGCTCTCCATGCTGACCGGCGACGGTCGCGTGCGTACCTGAGCAATCAAAGCGGCCGGGGATATCCCCGGCTGACAGAGGGACGAGCGAAGGGCTAGACTCTCTCCCATGAAGGTCATCGATTCCATCGTCGCCCAGTCCGCCGGTATCGCGGCCATCCGGCGCGACATCCACGCCCATCCCGAACTTTGCTTTGAAGAGCACCGCACGGCCGAACTGGTGACGCAACAGCTCACCGCCTGGGGCATCCCCGTGCACCGGGGCCTGGGTGGCACCGGCGTCGTGGGTGTCGTCAAGAACGGCAGCAGCACGCGTGCCATCGGCCTGCGTGCCGACATGGACGCCCTGCCGCTGCAGGAAAAGAACACTTTTGCGCATACCAGCCGGCACGACGGCAAGATGCACGCCTGCGGTCACGACGGCCATACGGCCATGCTGCTGGCCGCAGCGCAACACCTCGCGAAACACCGCAACTTCGACGGCACGGTCTACCTGATCTTCCAGCCGGCTGAAGAAGGGGGCGGCGGGGCCGAGCGCATGATCAGAGAAGGGCTGTTCGAGCAGTTCCCCATGGAAGCCGTGTTCGGCATGCACAACTGGCCGGGCATGCAGGCCGGCAGCTTTGCGCTGAGCCCGGGGCCGGTCATGGCCTCCAGCAATGAATTCAAGATCACCATCCGCGGCAAGGGCGGCCATGCCGCCATGCCGCACAACGCGGTGGACCCGGTGCTCGTGGCCTGTCAGATGGTGCAAGCCTTCCAGACCATCATCAGCCGCAACATCAAGCCCATCGAGGCCGGCGTGATCTCGGTCACCATGATCCATTCGGGCGAGGCCACCAACGTCATCGCCGACAGCTGCGAGCTGCAGGGCACGGTGCGCACCTTCACGCTGGAGGTGCTGGACAAGATCGAGGCCCGCATGCGCGAGGTGGCTGACCACACCTGCGCTGCTTTCGGCGCGCGCTGCGACTTCGAATTCGAACGCAACTACCCGCCCACGATCAACTCGGAACGCGAGGTCGAGTTTGCACGCCGTGTGATGGCGGGCATCGTGGGAGAGGACATGGTGCTCAAGCAGGAGCCCACCATGGGGGCCGAGGACTTTGCCTACATGCTGCTGACCAAGCCCGGGGCCTATGCCTTCATCGGCAATGGTGACGGCGTGCACCGCGAGATGGGACACGGCGGCGGGCCCTGCACCCTGCACAACCCGAGCTATGACTTCAACGACGAGCTCATTCCGCTCGGCGCCACCTACTGGGTGCAGCTGGCCGAGGCCTGGCTGGCGCCCGGCCGCTGAAAGCGCGAGGCGGCGTCAGCTGCAAAAGCCGCGGTGCGCGGCGATCTGCAACAGGCCGTCGAAGATCAGCGTGTCGCGCAGTTCGAAAGGCGTGGACAGGCTGGGCGCCATCTTCCAGCCGGCACCGCCGGCCATCACACACCAGGGCTCGGCCCCGCAGTGGGCACGCACATGCTGCACCATGCGTTCCATGGCGCCGGCAATGGCATAGGTGCCGCCGCTGGTCAGCGCGTCGCTGGTATTGGTGGGGAAGGGGCGAACCTCGCCCGTGGGCACGTGCAGGCCGGCGGTGCCGGACTCCAGCGCACGCAGCATGATGCCGTGGCCCGGCAGGATGTAGCCGCCAAGAAAACGACCATTGGCATCAATGGCCTCCACCGTCACAGCCGTGCCCACCATGGCAACCACGATAGGTCGTTGCGGCCCCAGAGCCAGCATGCGGTGCCAGGCGCCGATCATGGCGACCCAGCGGTCCGGCCCCAGGCGGGCCGGATGGTCATAGCCATTGCTCAGGCCGGCTTCCTCATGGCTGGCGATGACCCACTGGGGCGAGATGTCCCAGTGCTCCATCTGCGCCTCCACGCGATGCTTGACGGCGTCGCTGGCCACCACGCAGCCCAGCATGCAGCGTGGTGCCGGCAGACGCGCCCAGGCGGTCTCGGCCAGCCGGTCGATGTTGTCGAGGAACTCGGCGCCCTGGGCCGTGGCGCGTGCGCCGGGCTGGGGGCTTTCGTACAGCGCCCACTTGAGGCGCGTGTTGCCGACGTCGATGGCCAGAAAAGACATGGTGGACAGTATCCGGTAAATAAGGGCTCAGCCCTGGCGCCAGGGCAGGCCATGGAAGCGCCAGCCGCCCTTGCGGCCGCGCTGCGCCTGTTCATCGGGATCACCCTCGAAACCTTCGAGGATGTTGTAGGCCTCCAGGCCCAGTTCGGTGGCGCGCCGGGCCGCGGCGATGGATCGCACACCGCTGCGGCACAGCAGCAGGGCCTTCTTGCCGGGCGGCACGGCGGCGCGCAGCGCGTCGTCGAAGCCAGGGTTGAGCTGCATGCCAGGCCACTGTTTCCAGGCGAGGCCGACCGCACCGGGCACGAAGCCCACCCACTCGCGTTCGGCATCGGTCCGCACGTCAATGAGCACGCCCGTCCCGGACTGCATCCAGGTCCAGGCCAGTTGCGGCGAGATGTTGCCCGCATAGCCCTCGGCCGGGCGCACCGCGACCAGCGCCGCGCCCTCTGCGTCGTGACGCAGGCCCGACTGCAGATTGGCGGGTACCGCTTCGTCGATGCGGCGGGGCCTGGGCAGGTTCAGATCGTTCATCAGCTGGATGAATTCCTCGCGCGAGCGGCCGGCCACGCGTGCATTGCTGTTCTTCTCCGTGCCGATGGTGCTGCTGTGCCGACCCTGGTAGTCGTGCCCGGGCCAGACCATCGTGTCCTCGGGCAAGGTGAACAACTTCTCGGTGATGCTGCGGTACAGCGCAGCGGCGTCGCCGGACTGGAAATCGGTGCGGCCGCAGCCGTTGATGAGCAGGGTGTCGCCCGTGAAGACGTGGCGCTGCCCTGCGTGATCCCAGACATAGCTCATGCTGCCGGCGGTGTGGCCGGGTGTGTGCAGCGCGTGCAAGCGCTCACGCCCGAAGGCGAGCTCGGCGCCGTCGTGCAGCTGCAGGGTGGCGGTGCGGATGCCACAGGCTTCGGGGGCCGCGGTGCGTGCACCGGTGTGCTCGGCCAGCAGGCCTGCGCTGGTGATGTGGTCGGCATGGGCGTGGGTCTCGACGGCGAGGACCAGACGCAGACCGTAGTCACGCAGCACGGCCAGATCCCGCTCAAGCTGCTCGTCCACCGGGTCGATGATCAGCGCCTCACGGCTGTCTGCATCGAAGAGCAGATAGGTGTAGGTACTGGAGGCCGGGTCGAAGAGTTGGATGGGATTCATGAAGAAGACGGCCGGCGGCTATGCGCGGCCCTCAAGGATACGCAAAAATAGCAGGTATCGCGTCGCACGGATGACCCGCGCTGCCATCACACGATGCAGTCGCGCGCCGCTGCCGCAGGTCTTGGGCAAGCACGATGTTTTGCGATGTGCAAGCTAAGCGTTGATTGGTATGCATTGGATCGGCGCTGCAGCCGCAGTGAAAACACTTTCGCGTCCTGAGAGTGGAAAACTGGTGAAAACCCCTAGCGATGCGTATGCCCGCTCAGGCGCAGAATGCGAGCCCGATGGCAGACAAAAAAAGTCTGCCACGCTGTCTTGTCCACTACCGGAGACTACCGTGACCGATAACAAATCCCCGAACCGTCGCAGCCTGCTCAAGGGCGTTGCCGTCGCCGCTGGCGCCGTGTCCGCCCCGATGCTGGCCACCGCACAGACCACGACCAGCCTGCGCTTCCAGAGCACCTGGCCTGCCAAGGATATCTTCCACGAGTACGCCAACGACTTCGCCAAGAAGGTCAACGACATGGCCGGTGGCAAGCTCAAGATCGAAGTGCTGCCCGCGGGTGCTGTGGTGCCGGCCTTCCAGCTGCTCGAAGCTGTGAACAAGGGAACGCTCGATGGCGGCCACGGCGTGGTGGCTTATCACTACGGCAAGAACTCGGCTCTGGCCCTGTGGGGTTCGGGCCCGTCCTTCGGCATGGACCCCAACATGCTGCTGGCCTGGCACAACTACGGTGGAGGCAAGGCCCTGCTGGAAGAGATCTACAAGGCCATCAACATGGACGTGGTGTCCTACCTCTATGGCCCCATGCCCACCCAGCCCTTCGGCTGGTTCAAAAAGCCGATCACCAAGGTCGCAGACGTCAAGGGCACCAAGTTCCGTACCGTGGGCCTGGCCGTTGACATGTACACCGACATGGGTGCTGCCGTGAACCCGCTGCCCGGCGGCGAGATCGTCCCGGCTCTGGACCGTGGCCTGATCGACGGCGCCGAGTTCAACAACGCCTCCTCCGACCGCCTGCTGGGCTTCCCCGACGTGGTGAAGAACTGCATGCTGCAGAGCTTCCACCAGTCCGGCGAGCAGTTCGAGATCCTGTTCAACAAGGCCAAGGTCAACGCCCTGCCGGCCGAACTCAAGGCCGTGATCGACTACGCCGTGCAGGCCGCCAGCGCCGACATGAGCTGGAAGGCCATCGAGCGCAACTCGGCCGACTACATCGAGCTCAAGAAGCAGGGTGTGCGGTTCTACAAGACCCCGAACGCCGTGCTCCAGGCCCAGCTGGTCTCGTGGGACAAGATCATGCAGAAGAAGGGCGCCGAGAACCCGCTCTTCAAGAAGGTGATCGACTCCCAGCGTGCCTACGCCCAGCGTGCCACCCAGTGGTGGAACGACTACACGGTGGACTTCAAGATGGCCGCCAACCACTACTTCGCCAAGAAGCCGGCCAAGAAGGGCTGATCGGCTGAGCGGATAAAATCTGCCCTGCCTGGGAGGGCGCTGTGGTGCAAGCCATGGCGCCCTCTCTTCATTCTGACCACCTGACCCTCAACTGACTGCTAGGACCCCCATGCAGAATTTCCTGCTCGCGGTCGATCGCCTGTCCACCTGGATAGGCAAGATCTTCGCCTGGACCGCCCTCATCCTCACCTTCACCATCAGCTGGGAAGTGTTCTCGCGCTACGTGCTGAACCAGCCTCATGCCTGGATGCTCGACTTCCAGATCATGCTTTACGGCACGCTGTTCATGACCGCCGGCGCCTATACCCTGGCCAAGAACGGCCATGTGCGCGGCGACGTGCTCTACGGCTTCTTCAAGCCGCGCACCCAGGCCACCATCGACCTGATCCTCTATTTCGTGTTCTTCCTGCCCGGCATCACCGCGCTGACCTGGGCCGGCTGGACCTACTTCTCCGAGGCGCTGGCCATCCGCGAGCAGACCTTCTCGGCCGAACCGATTCCGATCTATCCCTTCAAGTTCGTGATTCCGCTTTCCGGCGCCATCCTGCTGCTGCAGGGTGTCGTCGAGATCATCCGCTGCATCCTGTGCATCCGTGACGGTGAGTGGCCCAAGCGCGAAGAGGACGTGGAGGAAGTGGACGTCGACAAACTCAAGGAAATGGTGCACGTGAAAGACGAAGACATCCGGGCGCTGGACAAGTACGTCGCGAAGGAAGGCGCTTCCAAATGAAACTCCGCAAAGAACTCTGGTTCGGCTTCAGCCTCATGGGGCTGATCGTTCTGGCCGCACTCGGCATGCTCATCGGCGCCGAGAAGATCACCAACGGCCATATCGGCCTGCTCATGCTCTCGCTGGTGGTCGTGGCCATCATGCTGGGTTTTCCCACCGCCTTCACCCTGATGGGCATGGGCATGATCTTCACCTGGATCGCCTACGAGGAAGACACGCGCAAGACGCTGGACCTCATGGTGGCCTCGGCCTTCAAGGTCATGGCCAACGACGTGCTGATCTCGGTCCCGCTGTTCGTGTTCATGGGCTACCTCGTCGAACGCGCCAACCTGATCGAGAAGCTCTTCAAGAGCCTGCACCTGGCCCTGGTGCGCCTGCCCGGCGCACTGGCCGTGGCCACGCTGGTGACCTGCGCGGTGTTCGCCACCGCCACCGGCATTGTCGGTGCCGTGGTCACGCTCATGGGACTGCTGGCCCTGCCGCAGATGCTGCGCGCGGGCTATGACGTCAAGGTCGCGGCCGGTGCCATCACGGCCGGTGGCTGCCTGGGCATCCTGATCCCGCCCTCGGTGCTGCTCATCGTCTACGGCGCCACCGCCGGCGTCTCGGTGGTGCAGCTCTACGCCGGTGCCTTCTTCCCCGGCCTGATGCTCGCGGGTCTGTACATCCTCTATGTGATCATCCTGGCCAAGCTCAAGCCCCGCCTGGCGCCCCCACTGCCCGAAGCCGAGCGCTACGTGCCGCTGGCACCGCTGCTCGAAAAGGTGGCGCCTGCGCATACGGCCCGCGTGCTGCCCACGTTGATCAAGGCACTCAAGGGCCGCCGGAATGCAGAGGTGCCCACGGGCTATCTGCTCAGGCAATTGGGTGTGGTGCTGCTGCCTGCGCTGGTCTTCATGTTTGTCGCGCTCTGGAGCTACAGCAGCGTGACTGCACCCAAGATCGTCGAGGACTACTCCGAGCTGCAGGCCCTGGGCTCTGCCAGCTTCGAGGAAGAAGAGAGTGCAGGCGGGCTGGCCGAGCCTCCGGGCGCCGACGAAGAAGAGTCGACCACCGTCAGCGGTGTGCAGGAGCCCCCGGGCGCCGAAGAAGCAGAGGCCGAAGAGGAAAGCGCCTCCGGTCTGGCCGAACCGGCTGCTGCGGCCGAAGCCGCGGCACCGGCCGAGCCCGAGTCGCGCAGCGCGCCCATGAGTTACTGGATCGGCCTGGCTGCTGGTGCCACCGCCCTGCTGCTGTACTACGCGTTGCTGAGCTTCACGCGCTTCGAGATCTTCAAGATGCTGCTGACCAGCTTCTTCCCGCTGGTCATCCTGATCCTTGCGGTGCTCGGCTCCATCGTCATGGGCCTGGCGACGCCCACCGAGGCTGCCGCGGTCGGCGCGCTCGGCGGCTTCCTGCTCGCGGCGGCGTACAAGCAGCTGACGCTCGACGTGGTGAAGGAGAGCGTGTTCCTGACCGCCAAGACCTCGGCCATGGTGTGCTGGCTTTTCGTGGGCTCGGCCATCTTCTCGGCCGCCTTTGCGCTGCTGGGGGGCCAGGAACTGGTCGAGAACTGGGTCATGTCCATGAACCTGACCAAGACCGAGTTCCTGATCCTGAGCCAGGTCATCATCTTCATCCTGGGCTGGCCGCTGGAATGGACCGAGATCATCGTGATCTTCATGCCCATCTTCATCCCCCTGCTGGACAACT
>CAMLNH010000097.1 GCA_946481355.1 uncultured Curvibacter sp. | reverse complement strand
ACGGCGTTGGCACGGCCTTCGAGGATGGCGTCGGCGATGCCGCGGGCGTACAGCGTGACAGCCTTGGACGAATCGTCGTTGCCCGGGATCACGTAGTCGATGCCCTCGGGCGAGTGGTTGGAGTCGACCACGCCGATCAGCGGGATGCCCAGTTTCTTGGCTTCGGCGATGGCGATCTTGTGGTAGCCCACGTCGATCACGAAGATGGCGTCCGGCAGGGTGTTCATGTCCTGGATGCCGCCGATGTCCTTCTCGAGCTTCTCGAGTTCACGGGCAAACATCAGCTGCTCCTTCTTGCTCATGGCGTCCAGACCGGCTTCCTGCTGGGCCTTCATGTCCTTCAGACGCTTGATCGAGGTCTTGACCGTCTTGAAGTTGGTCAGCATGCCGCCCAGCCAGCGCTGGTCGACGAAGGGCACGCCGGCGCGGCGGGCCTCGGCGGCGACGATCTCGCGGGCCTGGCGCTTGGTGCCCACCATCAGGATGGTGCCGCGGTTGGCGGACAGCTGCTTCACGAACTTCGCCGCCTCCTGGAACATCGGCAGCGACTTTTCCAGGTTGATGATGTGGATCTTGTTGCGATGGCCGAAGATGAAGGGGGCCATCTTGGGGTTCCAGAAGCGGGTCTGGTGACCGAAATGGACACCGGCTTCCAGCATTTGACGCATGGTCACGGACATGAGAGTACTCCGAAGGTTGGGTCTAAAATCCGGCCCGAATTGCAACCGATCGTTTCGGCAGCAACACCTGGATGAACCGGTTTGCGATTAACTTTGCGGCCTGCCCGCGCGGGATGCGCAGGCCCTTTCAGCAAAGCCCGACGAGTATAACACAGCCCACCTGCCGATGATGCCTGCCGCCGACCTCCTGGCCACCCGCGAACGCCTGCTGGCGGGCCAGACCAGCCCCCAGGCCGAAATCGAGCAGGCCGTCGCGGCGGCGGCCTCCCCAGCCTGCCGCCACGCCTTTCTCCAGACCGACTTCGACGGCGCCCGTGCCCAGGCCGCCACGGCCGATCCCGTGCGCCAGACCCTGGCCGGTCTGGCCGTCTCGGTCAAGGACCTGTTCGATGTGGCCGGCCAAGTCAGCCGGGCTGGATCCATCGTCCTCAATGACGCCCCGCCAGCGCGCCAGGACGCCTTGGCCGTAGCCCGGTTGCGGGCGGCTGGCGCGGCCCTCATAGGCCGTACTCACATGACCGAGTTCGCCTACTCCGGCGTGGGCATCAACCCGCACTACGCGATCCTGGCCAACGCCACGGCGACCGATGTGCCGCGCATACCCGGCGGCTCCTCCAGCGGCGCGGCCGTCTCCGTGGTCGCCGGCGCTGCTTTCGTCGGCCTGGGCTCGGACACCGGCGGCTCGATCCGCATCCCCGCGGCCCTGCACGGCATCGTGGGCTTCAAGAGCACGCAGCGCCTGGTGCCGCTGGACGGCACGGTGCCCCTTTCCTCTACGCTGGACACGGCCTGCGCCATGACGCGATCGGTGCGCGACGCCATCCTGGTGCACGAGATCCTGGCCGCCCGGCGCGTCACTCGCAGTCACGCACCGCTGTCGCATTACCGGCTGGCCGTGGTGCCTCAACTCATGTTCGACGGCATTGATGCCACCGTGGCCCGCGCCTTCGAGCGCAGCCTGCAGACCCTGCGCACCGCCGGCGCCCATATTCGCGAACTGCACCTGCCCGCCCTGCATGAGCTGGCCAGCCTGCAAGCCAACGGCGGCTTTGCCGCCGCCGAAAGCTACGCCTGGCACCGTCAGCTGCTGGTCGGGCACAGCGCGCAGTACGACCCGCGTGTGCTGACCCGCATCGAGCGCGGCGCGACCATCAGCGCGGCCGACTACATCGACCTGCAGCAGGCACGGCGCGACTGGATCAGGCGCGTCGAGCAGGCCTTGCAGGGCTTCGATGCGGTGCTCTCGCCCACCGTGCCGGTGGTGGCGCCGCCCCTGGCCGAGGTGCTGCCAGGCCCCGAGCGCGACGAGGCCTTCTTCCGCCTCAACGGCCTGTTGCTGCGCAACCCTGGCGTGGTCAACATGCTCGATGGCTGCGCCCTGAGCCTGCCCTGTCACGCCGCGGACGAGCTGCCGGTGGGCCTCATGGTCTGGCATGGCGCGATGCGCGATGATGCGGTCCTCGGCATCTCGCAGCAGATCGAAAACCTGCTGCGGCCACAACAACCATAATCTCCATCCCGCGAGCCATCTTGCGAGCGGGTACCCTCTCCCTCATCCATGAAAATTGCAGTCATTGGCGCCGGCATCATCGGCGTCACCACCGCCTGGGAACTTGCCCGTGACGGTCACGAGGTCACGGTCTTCGAGCGCCGCATCGCTGCCGCCGAGGAAGGCAGCTTCGCCAACAGCGGCCTGATCGCCCCGGCTTACAGCAGCCCCTGGGCCACGCCGGGCATGTCCCTGCGCGTGCTGCGCCAGCTGTTTGCGCGCCACCGTCCGGTGCGCCACAGCCTGCCCCTGACAGGCAGCGACCTGGCCTGGATGTGGAAAAGCTGGCGCGCCTGCTCTTCCGACACGTCCTTGCGCAACCGACTCGCCCTGCAGGGTCTGGCGCGCTACAGCAAGACCCGCCTGCACGCGATCGCCGACAAACTGGAGCTCGAATTCGACCGCAGCCCGGGCCTGCTGGTGCTGCTGCGCTCCGAGCGTGAGCAGGCCCAGCTACGCGCCGGCCTGCAACTGCTCAAAGACCAGGGCGTCGCCCACCGCGAGCTCAATGCCGAAGAGGCGCGTACGATCGAGCCTGCCCTCAACCCGGACACTGCCTTTCTGGGTGCCGTCCACCTGCCCGACGACGAGGCCGGCAACTGCCGCCAGTTCGCTCTGCTGCTCAAGAACGCAGCCGTGGCGCGCGGCGTGCAGTTCGACTTCAGCACCGGGGTCGAGCGTCTGACGCCCGGCGCAGGCATGGACGTGCACATCGTGGGCGAAGGATTGCCTCGGCGCTTCGACGCCGCCGTGCTCTGTGCCGGCATGGACTCGGCGCGTCTGCTGCGCGGCCTGGGTCTGAAACTGCCCCTGGCCGCCGTCCACGGCTATTCCGTCAGCGCCAATGTGCGCGAACCCCTCAACGCGCCGCGCAGCGCCGTGATGGACGAACGCTACAAGGTGGCCATCACGCGCCTGGGCAACCGGGTGCGCGTGGGCGGTGGTGCCGAACTCGGAGGCCGCGCCGAACAGCACAACCGGGCAGCCGTGCAGACGCTCTACAAGGTGCTGCAGGACTGGTTCCCCGGCGCGGCCGTGCTCTCCAGCGGTGTGCAGACCTGGAAGGGCACGCGCGCCATGCTGCCCGACGGCCCGCCCCTGCTGGGCGCCAGCGGCATCCCCGGCCTGTGGCTCAACTGCGGCCACGGCTCCAGCGGCTGGACCCTGGGTTGCGGCGCAGCCCGCGCGCTGGCCGACCTGGTGGCCGGGCGCATGCCTGAGACCGACCTCGCCGGCTTCGGCCTCGCGCGGCTGCAAGGCTGAAGCCGGGATGCTGGGGGCATTGTGTACAGTTGGGCCTCCCCCGTCCACAATGCACCCATGAGTCCTGAACTGTCGCAAAAACTGGCAGCCGCCGTTGACGGCATGCCGGCTTTCCCCAAAAGCGTGCAGGCCATCCTGGATCTCACCCGCGACGTGAATTGCACGCCCAAGGATCTGGTGCAGGTGATCGACAAGGATCCGGTGGTCACGGTCAAGATCCTCAAGGTCGTGAACTCGGCCTACTACAGCCTGCCCAAGCAGATTGCCTCGGTCAACCATGCGGTGGTCTTCCTGGGTTTCAACACCATCAAGAATCTGGCGCTGAGCATCGCCGCCATCGGCATGCTGCCCAGGAGCAATGCCGCCGGCTTCGATGTGCAGCAGTACCTGCTGCATTCGCTCGCCACGGCCAGCATCGCGCGCGAGCTGGGCACGAAGATGGACGACACCGACCCCATGGACTGCTTCATTGCCGGCCTGCTGCACGACTTCGGCAAGGTGGTCTTCGCCCAGTTCATGCCCGATGAATTCAAGCAGGCACTGGAAGCCAGCAAGAGCCAGGGCAGCTCGCTGCACGAGGCCTTGCGCCAGACCATCGGCGTAGACCACACGGTGGTGGGCGGCATGCTGGTCGAGAAATGGCGTTTCGCCCCCAAGCTGGTCGAGACCATCCAGAACATGCACGGTCCCGAGGTCAAGGACACTCCCATGATCGCCTGCGTCTTCGCAGCGAACCAGATCGCCAAGAAGCTGCAGTTCGGCTTCGGCGGCAACCATTTCGTGGAACCGCTGCCCCCGGCCCTGGCCCGGCGCCTGGGCGGCAACCTCGACCACGTGATTGCCGAACTCGGCGATCTACAGGCGCTCTTCGAGGAAGCGCAGGTCTTCTCCCAGCTCGAATCATGAAAGTCAAGTTCTGGGGCGTACGCGGCTCCATCGCCTCTCCCGGCCCGCACACCGTGCGCTATGGCGGCAACACCACGTGCATCGAGGTGCGCACGGACGACAACGAGCTCATCATTCTCGATGCCGGCACCGGCATCTTCCCGCTCTCGCAAACCCTGCTGGCCGAGTTGCCCGTGCAGGCCCATGTGCTGATCAGCCACTCGCACTGGGACCACATCCAGGGCCTGCCCTTCTTCGTGCCCAACTTCATCCCGGGCAACGTGCTGCGCCTGCATGGTGCGTACGACCCGGTCAGCGGCCAGGGTGTGGAACAGGTCATGTCGGTGCAGTTGCAATACAGCTACTTCCCGGTGCGCGAGGCCGAGATGAAGGGCGCGATCGAGTACGTGACGCTCATGCCTGAGCAAAGCGTGCAGATCGGCAGCGCCACCGTCACGCCCTACCTGCTCAACCACCCGGTGATCAATTTCGGCTACCGCATCGAGTCCCGGGGCAAGTCCGTCTTCTTCACCGGCGACCATGAGCCTCCTTACAACATCTACCAGCCCGGCGACGCCGAATACGCCGAGTACCAGGGCTTCGTCGACGAGAAGCAGGCCTCCATCCTCAAGGGCATGCAGGGCGTGGACGTGCTGATCGCCGACACCTCCTACACCGCGCAGGAGTACCCGTCCAAGGTGGGCTGGGGCCACGGCACCTACGCGTCGAGCATCGACTACGCGGTACGCGCCGGCGCCAAGGTGCTCTACTGCACCCACCACGAACCCACGCGCAGCGACGATGCGCTCGAGGCCGCCTACCGGCAGGCCCTGGTCGACCACCCCGTGCCGCCCGGCGGCCCCGAGGTGCGCCTGGCCTACGAAGGCCACGTCTACGAATTCTGATCCTGCGGCCCCCATGCAGCGCATCGTCCCCGGCCCCGCCCATGCGCTCTACACGGCCGGTGCGACGCGCACGCTCGAAGCCTCTGCTGCAGCCAGCCTGCCCCCGCACACCCTGATGCAGCGCGCCGGCCTGGCCACGGCCCGGCTGGCACTGGCGCTGGCGCCGCACGCACAGCGTTGGTGGATCGCCTGCGGGCCCGGCAACAACGGCGGCGACGGCCTTGAAGCCGCACTGCACCTGCAGGTCTGGGGTAAG
Organism: uncultured Curvibacter sp.; assembly: GCA_946481355.1. Next base: position 3,245 of record CAMLNH010000097.1, on the reverse strand, counting down.
ACGCCACTCGTGAGCTGGCTGGGCTCACCCGAGCACGCGCCTGCCGATGCCCGCACCTCGCACGCGCGCGCTGCGGCCGCCGGCGTGCAATTCGTGAACGAGCCGCCGGCGGACTGCGAGGCAGCCATCGACGCCCTGCTGGGCACCGGCTCCTCGCGCCCGCCCGAAGGCCGCCTGGCGCAGTGGATCACGCATCTGAACACCTTGACCGTGCCTGTGCTTGCAGTGGATCTGCCCTCGGGCCTGGACGCCGACACCGGCCGCGCCTGGGCGCTGAGCGTGCAAGCCACCCATACGTTGAGCCTGCTGACGCTCAAGCCCGGCCTCTACACCGGGCAGGGACGCGATCACAGCGGCGAGGTCTGGTTCGACACGCTCGACGTCGACGCCTCAGGGCATCCGCCCCAGGCCCTGCTCAATGCAGCCGCCGTTCCGAGCGAGCGACGCCACGCCAGTCACAAGGGCAGCTATGGCGACGTGGCCGTGATCGGCGGCGCGCCCGGCATGGGCGGTGCGGCCCTGCTCGCGGCCCGCGCAGCACTGCACCACGGTGCCGGCCGCGTCTATGTGGGCCTGCTCGACGGCAGCGGCCTCCTGCTCGATCCGGGTCAGCCCGAACTGATGCTGCGCGATCCGGCCGCGCTTGATCCGGCGACTCTGAGCGTGGTGGCCGGCTGCGGCGGCGGTGACGCCATCCGCAGCGTGCTGCCGCGCCTGCTCTCGGCCGCGCCGCGCCTGGTGCTGGACGCCGACGCCCTCAACGCCATCGCGCGCGATCCTCAGCTGCAGACCCAGGTGCATGCGCGCCAGGGACGCGGCCACGCGACTGTGTTGACGCCCCACCCACTCGAAGCTGCACGCCTGCTCGGTTGCAGCGCCGCCGAAGTGCAGCAGGATCGCCTGCATGCCGCGCAAGAGCTGCAGCAGCGGCATCGGTGCTGCGTGGTGCTCAAGGGTTCGGGCACGGTGATCGCTGCGCCCGAGGCCCGGCCCGTGATCAATCCCACGGGGAATGCGCGCCTGGCCACGGCCGGCACCGGTGATGTGCTTGCGGGCCTGATCGGTGCGCGGCTGGCGGCCGGCGCCGAGGCTTTTGAGGCCGCCTGCGCGGCAGTCTGGCTGCACGGCCACGCGGCGGACGCCTGGCCTCCTGCGCAGCCGCTGACGGCCGGCGCCCTGGCGCAGCACGCCTGACGAACCCCGCTAGACCCGCCGGACTTCCCGCAACGGCTTGAGCACGCTGGACGGCGTCATGCCGAAAGTCTGGCGGAACATGCGGCTGAAGTGCGAGGAATCGACAAAGGCCCCGCTGAGCGCCGCATCGGTGAGCCGCGGCCCGGCGGCCAGGGCCGACATGGCCGCGCGCACTTGGGACCAGATGCGGTAATCGCGAAAGCTCACACCGATCTCGGCGCTGAAGAGGTGGTTGAAACGCGAGGGCGAGAGCTGCACGGCCGCGGCCACATCGGTGCGCCCCAAGGGACGCTCGCCGCCCTGGCGCATGAGCCGCAGGCTGTGCTGCACCCGCGCGTCGAGCGGCGTGGCAGCCGGCAGATCCATGGCCAGCAGGGCCGGCAGATCGAAGGCCTGCAGCCGCGTCTGGCTCGCGCTGTGCGCGCGCACCGGCCGGGCCGGATCAAGGATCACGCCACCATGCCGGGCGAACAAAGCGCGCAGGCCACGCACTTCGGGCGCATCCGGCTCCAGATAGACCAGGGCCACGGTCTCGCCCAGCGGGTCGAACACATGCTCGATGCCAGTGTTGATAAGAGCGCTGTGACAGGTCTCGACACGGCCGGAGCCCAGATGCAGGGCAAAACGCCCGGACAGCCCCTGCAGCAGCACCGGCGAGGCATGCCGGTGCCAGCCCGTGGCGGGCAGTTCACCGAGGTAAAGCGCCCGGTTATCCCCCAGCGTCAGGCTGTTCTGTGCAGGCATAGCCCAATCGTACAAGTCTTTTTTCCTGCCGCCGAATAGTCTTGCGCTCGCAAGGCCGGGGGGACCGGCCGCACGAACAAGGAGCACCCGATTGAACTACCTCACCCTGATCCTGGCCGCGCTGGCCTGCCTCGTCCCGGCCACCTGGTACGGTCGGCCCGAGCTGCTGCGCCCGGCCCTGACCGAGCTCAACCGCAAACGGGCGGGCCTGGAGGAACACACCATCGCCCTGGGGCGACACCAGATCCATTACCTCGCCGGTGGCCAGGGGGACACAGTCGTGCTGCTGCATGGCATCTTCGGCGAGAAGGACCACTGGGTGGACTTCGCGCGCAGGCTGACACCGCACTACCGCGTCATCGTGCCGGACCTGCCGGGCTACGGCGCCAGCACGCGTCACGAGGACACCGCCTATGACTACGTCAGCCAGACCCAGCGCCTGGCCGCCTTGCTGGACGCGCTGGGCGTGAAGCACGCGCATCTGGCCGGCAGCTCCATGGGTGGCACACTGGCGGCCCTGCTCGCGCTGGAACGGCCGCAGCGCGTGGCCAGCGTGGCCTTCATCGGCGCGCCACACGGCATCCGCAGCTTGTTGCCCAGCGACATGGACCTGGCCATCGAGGCCGGCCGCGCACCATTGGTCACGCCCGACGCGCGAGCCTTCCGGGACATGATGAACTTGGTGTTCGCGCGCCCGCCCTTCCTGCCCTACCCCATCCTGCAGGGCGCCCGGGCCCAGGCACTGGAACGTGCGCCGTCCAATCAGCGCCTCTGGCAGGAGCAGCTGCGTGACCGGCACCTGCTGCACGATCGCATCGGTGCGCTGCGCGGCCCCGTGCTGGCACTCTGGGGCGGCCAGGACCGGGTGTTTGACGCCACCGGTGCGCGCATGCTGGGCGCCTTGCTGCCCCAGGCCGAGGTCGAAATCCTCAGCTGGCTGGGTCACCTGCCCATGATGGAAGCCCCGGCCGATGTGGCGCGGCGCTACCTGCGCTTCCTGGCGCAGCAGTCGTCCTAGCCCCTGCCCACAAACGGCATCTTGGTCGCCATCACCGTGTGGAAGAGCACGTTGGCTTCGAGGGGCAGGTTCGCCATGTAGAGCACGGACTGGCCCACGATGTCCACGTCCAGCAGCGGCTCGGAGGCGATCTGCCCGTTGGCCTGGGGCACGCCCTGGGTCATGCGCATGGCCAGTTCGGTGGCGGCGTTGCCGATGTCGATCTGCCCCACCGCAATGTCGTATTTGCGGCCATCGAGCGAGGCGGCCTTGGTCAGGCCCGTGACGCCGTGCTTCGTGGCCGTGTAGG
>CAMLNH010000096.1 GCA_946481355.1 uncultured Curvibacter sp. | reverse complement strand
ACGCGCCCCAGGTGGCCGAGGGCGCACGCACGCTGTGGAACAAGGCCGCGGGTCCGGCCGCCCCCGTGCCCCCGGATGCGGCACAGGCGCCGGCTGTCCAGCCCACCGTGGCGCAGTTGCAGGCCCGCTTGCAGGCCAGTGAAGCAGCGGTGGCCGAGCTGCAGGCGCAGATGCAGAGCGCCACGCAGCTGATCAAGGAGCTGGCGGATCAGAACACCCAGCTGGTGCGCGCCATCGAGGCACAACGCCGTCAGCTGCGCTGGCTGGTGGGTGTCGCGGTGCTGCTGCTCGTGGGCGGGGTGCTCGTCGGTCTGCGGCTGCTCTCCGGTTGAGGCTCAGGCCGGCGCCAGCGCCTCCTGGCGCGTGAGCAGGCGTTCCACCAGTTCGCGCGCGCTGCGGATCTGCGCGCCGAAGGGCAGGGCGCCCGAGCCGCTGAAGAACAGGCCCTTCTTCACGTCGCCGCGCAGGGCGGCGGCGAGCTGGTTGTCGATGCAGAACTGGCCCCAGCCCGGCAGGCCGTCACGCAGACCGCACTGGGCCAGGCAGTCGAAGCTCTTGGTGCAGCGGGTCTTGTGGTGCACCACGGCCTGCAGCTTGTGCTCGATCTTGAGGTAGGCCTTGAGCCAGGGTGTGGCCACGGCGCGCGCGGGCAGGCCCGCCACGCTGGTGAACTCCACCAAGTCTTCGGGCTTGGCCTCGGCGAGCACGCGCTTGAACTCGGGGTGGGCATCGCTCTCGGTGGTGACGGCAAAGGGCGTGCCCAGCTGCACGCCGGATGCGCCCAGCGCCTGGAGGCGCGCGATGTCGGCGTGGGTACGGATGCCGCCGGCGGCGATCAGCGGGATCTCCTGCTCGATGCCGGCGGACTTGAGAAAGGCGCGCGACTGCGGGATCACGTTCTCGAAGTCGAAGCGCGGATCGTTGAGGTCGGCGATCTTCGCGGCCCCGAGGTGGCCGCCCGCCAGCCGCGGGTGCTCGATGACGATGGCGTCGGGCAGGCGCTTCTTGCGCTCCCATTTCTTCACGATGAGCTGCACGCCGCGCGCGTCGGACAGGATGGGGATGAGGGCGGTGTGGGGGTGGTCCTGCGCCAGATCGGGCAGGTCCAGCGGCAGGCCGGCGCCCACGACCACGGCGTCGATGCCCTCCTGCAGCGCGGTGCTGACCGAGGCGGCGTATTCGCCCACCGCGCGCATCACGTTCACGGCCAGCAGGCCGAAGCCCTGCGCGAGCTCGCGCGCAGCGCGGATCTCGCGGCGTAGCGCTTCCAGATTGGCGGTGTTGATCGCGGTCTTGGCGGCGTCACCGGCTTCGAGGTGGCCCGTGGCTGCCATCAGGTCCGGGTGATGGCGGCGCAGGTCGACGGACGAGAGCGTGCCCACACCGCCGAGGGCGGCCACGCTGCCGGCCAGGCGGTGCGCCGAGACGCCGATGCCCATGCCCCCCTGCACGATGGGCAGCAGGCTGCGGCCGGCCAGCAGCAGCGGGCGCAGGCCGCTGCGTGCGAGCCAGGCGGTGCTGCTGACGGGGATGTGGGGAAAGGGCAAGGCAGGGTTCATGGCGATACGTATCAGGAACCCGGAGCCTAAGGGTGGATGCGCTCGCGGGATTTGCGCTGGGTCAAGTTTGGGTCAGTGCGCGGACTGTCCCGGCAGGGCTTGCCGCGGGGATAGGCAACGGCTATAACGGCAAAACCATGCAAGACTGTGTGGCTAAACGGCGGCCAGGGCGAGCAGCAGCATTTCACTCAAAAAGGATCGGGTATGAACTTCAACAATCTGCGCGTGGCCTACAAGCTCTGGCTGGTCGTGCTGGGGCTCATGGTGCTGATCCTGGCCGTGGCCATCTGGGGCCAGGTCCAGGCGCGCGCAATGGCCGACACCACCTTGCAGAAGGTGACGTTCTATGAATCGGCCATCACGACAGCGATACGCTGGCGCGGGCTGGCCGAAGTCGCGGTCACCATGTCTTCCAGCGCTGCCACCACCAGTGACATGGCACTCAAGGCGGATTTCGGCACCCGTGTGGCTGCGCTGACGGCCCGCATCACACCGATCCAGGAAGAGATCAACAAGACGGCCACGTCCGACCGCGACAAGCAGGCGCTGGAGCTGGTGGGCAGTACACGCGCCAGTCTGCGCGGCCTGGGGCCCAAGATCAAGGAACTGCAGGATGCCGGTGATCAGGCGGGCCTGCAGGCCTTTGTCGACAAGGAATACAAGCCCCGGATGGCGGCCTACCTGGACGCCATCGACAAGTTCGTGGCCGTACAGGAGCTGCAGCGCGACGAGGTCGTGCGTGAGATGGAAGAGTTGCGCCAGGGGCGGATCGTCGTGGCGGCGATCAGCCTGATCGCGGTCTTCGGCCTCGGCGTGGCGCTGGTGATCTTCCTTGTGCGCTCCATCACGCGTCCGCTGGACCAGGCGGTGCAGATGGCCCAGACCATCGCCGACGGTGATCTGAGCCAGGACATCCACGAGACGCGCAAGGACGAATTCGGCGTGCTCGCGCGCGCGCTGTCGGACATGGTGGCCAAGCTGCGCGGCGTAGTGGGCGATGTGCGGAGCGGGGTGGACGCAGTCTCCACCGCGTCGACCGAGATCGCCAACGGCAACAACGACCTGTCGGCGCGTACCGAGCAGACGGCCTCCAATCTGGAGGAGACGGCCGCCAGCATGGAAGAACTCACGAGTACCGTGAACCAGTCGGCCGACACCGCACGCCAGGCCAACCAGCTCGCGGCCACGGCGGCCGAAGCCGCCGGGCGCGGCGGTACCGTGGTGGGCCAGGTGGTGCAGAGCATGCAGCACATCACCGAGTCCTCGCGCAAGATCAACGACATCATCAGCGTGATCGACGGTATCGCCTTTCAGACCAACATCCTCGCGCTCAACGCAGCTGTGGAAGCGGCGCGCGCCGGCGAGCAGGGCCGCGGCTTCGCGGTGGTGGCCAGCGAGGTGCGCAGCCTGGCCGGGCGCAGTGCGGAAGCGGCCAAGGAGATCAAGGCCCTGATCGGCGCCTCGGTCGAGGTGGTGGAATCGGGCTCACGCCAGGTCGAGGAGGCCGGCAAGACCATGGACGAGATCGTGGCCGGTGTGCAGCGTGTGGCCACGCTCATGGGTGAGATCACGACCGCCGCCACCGAGCAGCGCGACGGCATCGCCCAGGTCAACCAGGCCGTGGGCAACCTGGACCAGATGACGCAGCAGAACGCCGCCCTGGTGGAGCAGTCGGCTGCCGCGGCCGGTGCCCTGCGCGACCAGGCGCGTCACCTGGCCGATGTGGTGGCTGTCTTCAAGATCGGGCGCGAGGGTGGTCAGCGCCTGCTGAGCGCCTGACGCGCCCAGTTCAGCCCAGGCGCAGCGGCACGCCGCGGCTGCCGGCCAGGCTGCGGGCCTGCACCTCCAGCTTGCGGGCCGTGCCGGCGGACGCCTGCAGGCGGTCGGCATGGCCGCTGGCCAGCTGCTCCAGCTGGCCCAGGGTCCGTTTGAGTTCGTCCAGGCCGGCGTCTTGCGCCTTGGTGTGCTGCGTGATCTCGGCCATGGTCTGGGCCACACGCTGCACCTGCTCCACCACGTCCTGCATGGTCTGGCCTGCCTGCTCCACGAGCTTGCCGCCCTGGGCCACGCTGCTGACAGAGGCCTCGATGAGCTGCTTGATCTCCTTGGCGGCAGCCGCGCTGCGCCCGGCCAGGGCGCGCACCTCGCTGGCCACCACCGCGAAGCCGCGGCCCTGCTCGCCGGCGCGCGCCGCTTCCACGGCGGCGTTGAGCGCGAGGATGTTGGTCTGGAAGGCGATACCGTCGATGGTGCCGATGATGTCGGCGATGCGGGCGGAAGATTGGCGGATGGCCTGCATGGTGTCCACCACCTGACTCACCACGGCGCCGCCGCGCTCGGCCACCTGGGCGGCGCTGCTGGCCAGTTGCTGGGCCTGGCGTCCGCTCTCGCTGCTCTGTTTGAAGGTGCCGGCCAGGGCCTGCATCTGGGTGTCGGCCTGCTGCAGGCGGGCCTGCTGTGGGGCACTGAGCACGGCCTCGCGCTGTGCGGGCTGTGCCAGTTGCTGTGACTGTAGTTCCAGCTGCTCGGCCTGCTGCTGCATCTGCGCCGCGGTCTCGCGCAGGCGCTGCTGCAGATCGCGCAGCGCGGCCTGCAGCTGGCCGGCCTCGCCGGGATCGCTCACGGCTATGGGGTTGTCGAGGTCCCCCTGGGCCAGACGGCGCGCGGCCTGCACCGTGCCCTTGAGGCTGCGGTTGACCGGGTGCAGCACCCACCAGGACCACAGGGACGAGAGCAGCATGGCCACCACGCCAGCCACCAGCAGCAGGGTGCGTGCGGTCGCGATGCTGCCGCGCTCCACGCTGCGTCGCTGCTGCGTCGTGAGGGTCTGGATGGAGGCCTGCAGGGCATTGAGCGCAGGCAGGGTCTCGCCGATGAAGAGCAGCGAGGCTTCGGGGCGCAGGTTTTCTTCCACCAGCTTGAGTACGCGCTCGGCAGACTCGGCGTGCGCGCCGCGCTGCTTCTTGAGGCTGGTCAGCAGCGTGGCGTCGGCGCTGCGCTCCAGCGTGGCGAGTGCGGCGTCGAACTGGCGGTTGGCGGCCTGTTGCTGGGCCTGCAGCGGTTGCGGGGGGGCGGCGATGGGGGCCTTGATCACGTCCATGACCACGGCAGACATCGCCTCAGTCGATGCGAGCAGCTGGCCCGCGGCTTCGGCCTGGGCGCGGTCGGCTGCGCTCATGCGCTCGGCGGACTGCTCGATGTTGTGCAGCTGTACCGTGGCCAGCCAGGCATAGCCGGCCAGCAGCAGCAGGGGCAGACCCAGGCCCAGCAGCAGGCGGGTTCCGGTGGACCAGGGGGCACGACGCATGGTGTTCTGTTCTTCGAAGATGGGTCGCGGCCATTGTGGCATTGGCCCGCGCGCAGCGTCCAGTCTCCGAAACCCGGAATAGCGGGTGCTTTCAGGCCTGTTGTGGGCGGTAGCTCTCGTCGATCTCGTTGAAGACCGGGCTGTCCCGGTAGGGGCCGTTGCCGCTGTGCGTGGCGCTCGAAGCGGGCACGAACTGTCCGCTTTTGACGTCAAACACATGGACTTCGCCCTCTTCGATCACGTAGTGCCAGCCGTGCAGGGCCAGCTGGCCCGCCTCGACGCGTTCGCGCACCATGGGGTAACCCATGAGGCGTTCGAGCTGCAGGATCACGGCGCGCTGCTCGGTGCGGCGCAGCGCCTCGGGGCTGACCTGGACCGGCAGCGCGGCCTCGCGCCCCAGATCGAGCCAGGCCTGGAGATTGATCGCGCCCCTGGGCACGCCTTCGTAGAGCGCGCGGATGCCGCCGCAGTGGCTGTGGCCGCAGACCACGATGTGCGTGACCTGCAGGCTGAGCACGGCGAACTCGATGGCCGCAGCCGTGCCGTGGTAGCCCGTAAAGCGGCGCGCGGCGCCCAGGTAGGCGCCCTCGGGCGAGATGTCGCCTGAGGGGGCGGGCAGCATGCCGTCATGCGGCGGCACGAAGGCCGCGACATTGCGCACGATGAAGAGATCGCCCGGCCCTGTGCCCGTGAGCAGATAGGGCACGAGGCGCGAGTCCGAGCAGCCGATGAAGAGGATGTGCGGGTGCTGGCCCTGTTCCACCAGATCCTGGAACTGTTCCTGGATGCCGGGGAAGGTCTGCTCGTGGAAACGGCGCAGGCGCTCCAGCAGTTCGTCAGGCATCGGCGCTCCCTACTGCACGAGCGGGGTGTCGGCGGCGTCCAGTTCCACGCCCGCGATCTCGGCCTGCCCGGCCAGCAGGGCCAGGTACTGGCGCAGGGCCGTCACATAAGTCTGCTGGCGCAGCGTCATGGCGATGGCGCCATGCACGGCCTCGAAAGGCTGGTCCCTGCCGGCCTCGCGCTGCTGCACCTCCACCACGTGCAGGCCGAAGCGGCTGTGCACCAGGCGCGGCAGCACGCCGACCTCGCTCTGGCCGAAGACCTCGCGCGCGAACTCGGGTGCGCAGTCCTGGGCCGTGAGCCAGCCCAGCACGCCGCCCTCGGCGCCGCTGGGGCAGTTGGAAAGCTCGCGGGCGGTGGCGGCAAAGGGGTCGCCCGTGCCGTCGTGGCTGCGCACATCGAGCAGGGCGTGCTCGGCGCGCTTGCGCAGGGCCACCACGTCCACGCCCGGTGTGACGGCAAAGAGGATGTGGCGCAGCAGCGCACGCTCACCGAGACGGTAGCGCGCGGCGTGGGCCGCGTGGTGGCGCCGGCAGGCTGCTTCCGAAGGCTCGGGGATCTGCAGGCTTTCCTCCAGCAGCTGTTCGATGGCCTCGGTGGCGGCCTCACTGGGGATGCCGTCCACCGGGGCGTCGTCCGCCGGCAGCAGGCCGGCGCGCTGCGCAGCCTGACGCAGCAACTCGGTGCAGGCGCGCTGGCGCAGCTCGTCCTCGCTCAGGGTCTCGGTGGCGGCGTGCAGGGGCACACCGTTGACGTGGGCGAGGGTGGCGGTGCTTTCGGCGCAGCCGCAGGTCGGTGAGCAGGGGGGCTTCATACGCGGGCTCCCGGCTGGTTGTGGCCGGCCGGCACATTGAGCCGGCGGCTGCGCACCAGCTGGTAGGGCCGGGCCAGGTAGGCCACGGTGCCAAAGCCGCTCCAGACGTGCACGAGGCGTGTGAAGGGGAAGATCAGGAAGATGCTCATGCCCAGGAACATGTGGGCCTTGAAGACCCAGCCGGCCTCGGTCAGCAGCTCGGCCGCGCCGCCACGGAAGGTCACGATGCGCTGCGCCCACTCGGCGAGCTTGAGCATCATGCTGCCGTCCAGGTGCTGGGCCGACAGCGGGATGGTGGCCAGGCCCAGGGCGAACTGCAGCCAGAGCAGGAGCAGCAGCACGATGTCGCTGGTCTTGCTGGTGGCGCGGATGCGCGGCTCGAAGAGGCGGCGGTGCAGCAGCAGCGTGATGCCGATGAAGCCCAGCACGCCGAAGATGCCGCCCGAGACCATGGCCAGCAGCTGTTTGGCGCCGGCGGTCATGAAGGGCTCGTAGACGAAGTGCGGCGTCAGCATGCCCACCGTGTGGCCGAAGAAGAGGAAGAGGATGCCGATGTGGAACAGGTTGCTGCCCCAGCGCAGCTGGCCGGCCTTGAGCAGCTGCGAGGAATCGCTTTTCCAGGTGTACTGGTCGCGGTCGAAGCGGATCAGGCTGCCCAGCAGGAAGACCGTGAGGCAGATGTAGGGATAGATCCCGAAGACGAACTGGTTGATGTAGCTCATTTCACACTCCTTGCGCCGCCCCGGTGGCGGTCTTCCTGACGATGCGCACGGGCTGGGGCTGGCCGGGCTTGGCCTGGCCTTCGGTGGAGCAGCCGCCGAAGACGGCGGGCTCCTCCCAACTTTCATCGAGCGGCGGCTCCTCGGCCACCTTGACGGCCTGGGCCTTTTCGCCCGCGATCTCCAGCAGCGCGCCCAGCACGCTGGCATAGGCGCTCTCACGCTTGACCAGGGCACTGAAGAGGGCGTTGAGGATGTGGGTCATCTCGCCGAGGAAGGCGCGCGCCTCCTTGGCCGGCTGGGTGGAGACGAACTCCAGCACCACGGGCAGGTAGTCGGGCAACTCGCCTTCGGCGAGATACAGGCCGGCTTTCTCGTAGGTCTGGGCCAGGTCGATCATGGCCGGCCCGCGGTCGCGGCTGTCGCCGTGCACATGCTCGAAGAGGTGCAGCGAGGTGCTGCGGCCGCGGTCGAAGAGCTGCACGTAGTCGGCTTCCATCTCGATCGGGTCGCGCGTGCGCAGGGACTTGAGCAGCGCGTCCAGCTCTTCCAGGCGACGTGTGCCCAGGGCCTGCTCGCTGTGCAGCGCGGCGCTCAGGTCGCCCAGGTGGCCACGCAGCTCGGCGTCGGGGTAGGACAGCAGGCGTGCGAGCACACGCAGGGTCAGGGAGGATTTTTTGGGGGTCATGGTCATACCTCGGCTTTGATCGGGATGGTGCGGCGCTTGCCGCCGCCGAACAGGCTGGTGTCGCTGCTGCCTTCGGAGCAGCCGTTGCCGAAGGAGAAGCCGCAGCCGCCGCGCACGTCGAAGGTGTTTTCGGCGTACTCGCGGTGCGTGCTGGGGATGACGAAGCGGTCTTCGTAGTTGGCGATGGCCATGATCTGGTACATGTCCTCCACCTCGTCCTTGCTCATCTGCACCTGGGCCAGCACCTCGGTGTTCTCGCGCTGGTCCACATGCTTGTCGCGCTGGTAGGCGCGCATGGCCAGCATGCGCTCCAGGGCGCGCTCCACGGGCATGGTGTTGCCGGCGGTCAGCAGATTGGCCAGGTACTTGACCGGGATGCGCAGCTGCTTGACGTCCGGGATTTGGCCGTTGACGCCCACGTGCCCCGCATTCGCCGCCGCCGTGATGGGCGAGAGCGGCGGCACGTACCAGACCATGGGCAGGGTGCGGTACTCGGGGTGCAGGGGCAGGGCCACCTTCCATTCCACGGCCATCTTGTAGACCGGGCTCTTGCGCGCGGCGTCCATCCAGGCATCGGGGATGCCGTCCTTGCGTGCCTGCTCGATCACCTGCGGGTCGTTGGGGTCGAGGAAGATGTCGAGCTGGGCGTCGTAGAGGTCGCGGTCGTGCTCCACGCTCGCCGCTTCCTGGATGCGGTCGGCGTCATAGAGCAGCACGCCCAGGTAGCGGATGCGGCCCACGCAGGTTTCGGAGCAGACCGTGGGCTGACCGGCTTCGATGCGCGGGTAGCAGAAGATGCACTTCTCGGCCTTGCCCGATTCCCAGTTGTAGTAGATCTTCTTGTAGGGGCAGCCGCTGACGCACATGCGCCAGCCGCGGCACTTGTCCTGGTCGATCAGGACGATGC
>CAMLNH010000095.1 GCA_946481355.1 uncultured Curvibacter sp. | reverse complement strand
CCATGCGCCAGTTCTTCAGGATGTATTCGTGGATCTCGGCCTTGATCCAGTGCAGCGCATAGCTGACCAGACGCACGCCCTGGTCGGGGTCGAAGCGCTTGACGGCCTTCATCAGGCCCACATTGCCCTCCTGGATCAGGTCGCCATGAGGCAGACCATAGCCCAGGTACTGCCGCGAGACCGACACGACCAGACGCAGATGAGAGAGCACCAACTTACCGGCAGCGTCAAGATCATCGGTGTCCCGGAACTTGCGTGCGTACTCCTGCTCCTCTTCCTGGGTGAGCATGGGCATGCGGTTGACGGCCGTGATATAGGCGTCCAGATTGCCCAGCGGGGGCACCAGGCCCCAGGGGTTGGCAACGGTCAGGGCGGAACCGGAGGTGGCAGTCAGAGCAGTCATTCCAAGACTCCTTTCGGAAGCAGGCGCAAATATTAGCACTCTCTTCGAGAGAGTGCTAAGCACAAAGTTCCTGGGGTTTTAGCCAGTTTCTGCGGCGATATCTCCCTGGCCCGGTAGGGGGATGGGCTTGGCATTTGTAGTACGAACCATTATCATTTGCGAACCTTTTAACCCGTCTTTGCCCAGTCATGATTGTTTGCGTCTGCCACCGCGTCTCTGACCAGACCATTGCGCGCGCCGCCCGTGCCGGCGCAGCGTTTGACGACATCCAGCTCGAGCTGGGCGTGGCCACCCAGTGCGGCAAGTGCGAAGGCTGCGCCCGCGCCCTCTGGTCCGAGTGCCGCAGCGGCGGCCCCAAGATCGCCCACCTGAGCCAGGAGCTCGGCGTCGGCCGCAGCATCCAGCTGGCTGTTGCCGCCTGATCTGCGCCACCCCCAGCAAAAAGGGCTACGCAGTGCGTAGCCCTTTTGTTTTGGCGCAAGGCGCAGAGCAGGTCAGGAGACTTCGCCCATCTGGCTCTGCAGGTAGTTCTGCAGGCCCACCTTCTCGATCAGCTCGATCTGGGTCTCGAGGAAGTCGATGTGCTCCTCGGTGTCGTCCAGGATCTCCTGCAGCAGGTCGCGCGAGACATAGTCACGCACCTTCTCGCAGTGGGCGATGCCGTCCTTGATGGTGGCCTGCGCGCCGGTCTCCAGCGCCAGATCGCTGCGCAGGATCTCGGGCACGTTCTCGCCGATGTTGAGCTTGCCCAAGTCCTGCAGGTTGGGCAGGCCATCCAGCGTGAAGATGCGGTCCATGAGCTTGTCGGCGTGCTTCATCTCGCCGATCGACTCCTCGTATTCCTTCTTGGCCAGCTTGTCCAGGCCCCAGTGCTTGAGCATGCGGTAGTGCACGAAATACTGGTTGATGGCGGTCAGCTCGTTCTTGAGCTGGGCCTGCAGATGGGCGATGGCTTGGGTGTCACCTTTCATGGGACTTTCCTTTTCGTTGTTGTGGCAGACAGCCCGCATTGTCGTGCAAAGCGCGTTGCTTGCAAGCACATGGTCTTAAGGAATGGGACTGAGAACCATGATCAGTAAGGCCTGCAGCGGTATACTGTAAATATGAACAGTATTTTATCGCTGGCTCAGGAGCATGCCTCTGCGGCCCCGGCAACCGGCGTGCAGAGGCTGGACAACCGCGTAACCGCAGGCTTTCCTTCGCCGGCTGAAGACCTGGGCGGGCAGCGCGTTGACCTCACGCGTGAACTCGTCATGCATCCGCAAGCCACCTTCCTGTTGCGCGCGCGCGGCCACTCCATGGTGGGCGCCGGCATCCTGGACGACGACATTCTCGTGGTGGATCGTGCCCTCGTACCGCGTCACCAGCATGTGGTGGTGGCCGTGGTCGACGGGGAATTCACCGTCAAGACCTTGTGGCAGCGCGGGGGTCGCGTCAAGCTGCAGCCCGCTAACCCGGCCTATCCCGAGATCGTGCCCACGGATGGCCAGACGCTGGAGATCTGGGGCGTGGTCACGGCCGCCATTCACCAGTTCGTACGCTGAGCGGAGGGCCCCGGTGTACGCCCTGATCGACGGCAACAACTTTTACGTGAGCTGCGAGCGTGTGTTCCAGCCGCGGCTCGAAAGGCGGCCTGTGATCGTGCTGTCCAACAACGACGGCTGCGCCATCTCGCGCAGCAACGAGGCCAAGGACATCGGCATCCGCATGGGTGCGCCCTGGCATGAGATCCGGCACATGGAACGCAGCCATGGTCTCGTTGCCCTGTCGGCCAACTTTGCGCTCTACGGCGACATGTCCGAGCGCATGATGGAAGTGCTCGCCGGGTTCGGCGCGCGCCAGGAGATCTACTCCATCGACGAGTGCTTCATCGATCTGGCTGGCATACAGGGGGATCTGGCAAGCAGCGGGCTGGCCATGCGCCAGCGTGTACTGCAGTGGCTGGGCCTGCCTTGCAGCATAGGCATCGGTCCGACCAAGACCCTGGCCAAGTTTGCCAACCATGTCGCCAAGACCGCCGACCGCAAGCCCGAACCCTATGCCGCACGACACGCGCGCGTCTGCAATCTGTCAGCCCTGGATCGCACCGAGCTTGACGCTCTGCTGGACACCTCCGAGGTGGGTGTGGTCTGGGGGGTGGGGTGGCGCTTGCGTGAGCAGCTGCATGAGGCCGGCGTGCACACGGCGCTGGATCTGGCCCGCCTGGACCCGGTGCAGGTGCAACGACGCTGGTCCGTGGTGCTTGAGCGTACCGTGCGCGAACTGCAGGGCCAGCCCTGTGTGGATCTGGAGGACGGGCCGCAGGATCGGCGCCACATTGCCGTCACGCGCTCTTTCGGCCACAAGACCGGGGCGTTGTCCGATCTGCGCCAAGCCGTCACGGTCTTCGCCACGCGCGCGGCCGAAAAGCTGCGTCGCCAGCGCGGCGTAGCGGGACAGGTCTATGTCTACATCCGCACCGGGCACTACGAGCGGGCCACCCCCCGTTCCAAAGGGCAGTCCATCGAGCTGTCGTGCCCCACGAACGACACCGCGCGCATCGTGCATGCAGCGCTTACGGTCCTGCAGGATATCTACAAACCAGGCTACCCCTACGCCAAGGCGGGTGTCGTGCTCATGCACCTGCAGCGCGAAGGGCTGAGTCAGGGGGAGCTTGATCTTGGCGAGACGCCTGTGTCGAGTCCGCGGTTGGTGCAGGTGCTGGACCAGCTGAACACGCGCTACGGGCAGGACACTGTTTTCCTCGCCAGCGCCGGCCTGGGTGGTCGTGCACGCCGCTGGAGCATGAAGCAGGAGCACCGCACGCCGCGCTACACGACACGCTGGGACGAGCTACTGGAGGTGAGGGTTTGAAAGCAGGCATCAGGCCGCCGGCCACTGCCCGCCGCTGCAGCGCTCGATGCCCGCGAGGTCGCGGCGCGACTGCACCTGCACAAAGCCGGCCTGTGTGAGCAGGTCGCGCACGGCCTCGGCCTGTTGCCAGCCGTGTTCGAGCAGCAGCCAGCCGCCGGGTTGCAGCTGGGCCGGGGCCTGGGTGACGATGGTACGGATCGCATCCAGACCGTCGGCGCCCGAACTCAGCGCCATGCGCGGTTCGTGGCCGAGGTCGTCCAGATGGGGGTCGTCCTCAGCGATATAGGGCGGGTTGGAGACGATGAGGTCGAAGGGGCCGCGCACGCCGCTGAGCCAGTGGCCTTGCACGAAGTGCACGGGCAGTTGCAGGCGTTCGGCATTGGCGCGGGCCACGGCCAGGGCCTCGGCGCTGGCGTCCACCGCGCCCACGAGCGCCTCGGGGCGCTGGCTCTTGAGTGCGAGCGCGATGGCGCCGCTGCCCGTGCCCAGGTCCACCACCGAGCCTTGCGGCGGCAGATGTTCGAGTGCCCAGTCGACCAGGGTTTCGGTGTCGGGCCGCGGGTCGAGCACGCGCGCGTCCACCTGCAGCGTGAGGCCATAGAACTCGCGCTGACCCGTCAGGTAGGCCAGCGGTGTGCCGGCAGCACGGCGGCGTGTGAGGTTGATGTAGCGCATCTCCGCGTCGGCTTCGAGCGCATCGCTGTCATGGGCCAGCAGCCAGGCGCGGTCGTTCTGCGGCCGGCCCAGGGCATGCAGCAGCAGCAACTGCGCGTCGAGCCGCTCCAGCCCGAGGGCGGAGCAGGCAGCGCTGAGGGCTTGCTGGATCTGCATGAAGGTCCCGACGACGTCGTTTGTTTGCTACTGAAAATGTAGCTGCATTCTAGGGCGCCGGGCCCCATTCAGGGGGATTCCGGGGCTCAGCTGTTGCCCACTTCCAACTCCGCCAGCTGCTCGGCCTCGCGCGCCTGACGCAAGGCGGCCATCACCTCGTCGAGCTCTCCTTCCATGATGCGGTCGAGCTTGTAGAGCGTGAGGTTGATGCGGTGGTCGGTCAGGCGCCCCTGCGGGAAGTTGTAGGTGCGGATGCGGTCGCTGCGGTCGCCGCTGCCGATCAGGCCCTTGCGCATCGCCGCGTCCTTGGCGGCGCGCTCGCTGCGCTCTTTTTCCTGGATGCGCGCGGCCAGCACCTGCAGGGCCTTGGCCTTGTTGCGGTGCTGGCTGCGGTCGTCCTGGCATTCGGCCACGATGCCCGTGGGCAGGTGGGTGATGCGCACGGCCGAGTCGGTCTTGTTGATGTGCTGGCCGCCGGCGCCGCTGGCACGGAAGGTGTCGATGCGCAGGTCGGCCGGGTTGATCTGCACCGCCTGGGCTTCATCAGGTTCGGGCAGCACGGCCACGGTGCAGGCGCTGGTGTGGATGCGGCCCTGGGTCTCGGTGGCGGGCACGCGCTGCACGCGGTGGCCGCCGGATTCGAAGCGCAGGTCGCCGTAGACATGATCGCCCTCGATGCGCAGCACCACTTCCTTGTAGCCGCCGAGCTCGCTGGGCGACTCGCCCATGAGCTCGGTCTTCCAGCCGCGCGTGGCGGCGTAGCGGGTGTACATGCGCAGCAGATCCCCGGCAAAGAGTGCGGACTCGTCGCCACCGGTGCCGGCGCGGATTTCGAGGTAGGCCGGGCGGGCGTCGTCGGGGTCCTTGGGCAGCAGCATGCGCTGCAGCTCGTCCTCGAGCTGGGCCAGCTCGGCCGTGGCGGTGGCGATCTCTTCGCGCGCCATCTCGGCCATATCGGGGTCGGCCTGCATTTCCTGGGCGCTGGCGAGATCGGCCTCGCGCTGCTGGTAGCGCGCGTAGCGGCCGGCGATGGCCGTGACCTCGTTGTGCTCGCGCGAGAGCACGAGGAACTGGGCCATGTCGGCCATGATGTCCTCGCGCGAGAGCAGGAAGTTCAGCTCGTCGAGCCGCTGGGCGTAGCGTTCGAGTTGTTGCCGGAGAAACGGTTTCATACAAAGAGGCGGGAGGTGGACGGCCCACGGCACGGCGGTGCGCGCGGGAGGACTGCAGCGTGGCGGCCGCCGCTAACGCTCTTTGCGCAGGAAGAAGTGCTGGATGGCCGCACCGGCGCGCTCGCGCGCGGCCGCATCACCCGTGTGCAGCTCGGCCAGGGCGCCATGCAGCATCTTCTGCGTCAGTCCCTTGGACAGGGCTTCGAGCACGGCGTCCACGTCCTCGCCCTTGGCGAGCAGCTTGCGCGCACGAGCGATCTCGGCGGCGCGCCACTCGTCCGCCTGGGCATTGAGCTGTTGGATCAGGGGCACGGTGCTGCGCTGGTCCATCCAGTGCAGGAAGCTCTGCACGCCGGCGTCGATGATGACCTCGGCCTGGGCCACGGCGGCCTGGCGGTTGGCCTGCCCGGTCTGGACCACGGCGGCGAGGTCGTCTACGGTGTAGAGGTAGACGTCGCCCAGGTCCTTGACCTCGGGTTCGATGTCACGCGGCACGGCCAGGTCCACCATGAACATGGGGCGGTGCTTGCGCGATTTCAGCGCGCGCTCCACCGCACCCAGGCCGATCAGCGGCAGGGTGCTGGCGGTACAGCTGATGACGGCGTCGAACTCGTGCAGGCGCTCGGGCAGTTCGGCCAGGCGCATGGTCTCGGCGCCGAAGCGGGTGGCGAGCTTCTCGCCGCGGTCCAGCGTGCGGTTGGCGATGACCATGGATTTGGGGTGCTTGGCCGCGAAGTGGGTGGCGGCCAGTTCGATCATCTCGCCGGCGCCAACGAAGAGGATACGCACCTGCTGCAGGTCTTCGAACAGATTGCTGGCCAGACGCACGGCAGCGGCGGCCATGCTGATGGAGTGCGCGCCGATCTCGGTGGAGCTGCGCACTTCCTTGGCCACGGCAAAGCTGCGCTGGAACAACTGGTTGAGTGTGGTGCCCAGGGCGCCGGCCTCTTCGGCCACGCGCACAGCGTCCTTCATCTGGCCCAGGATCTGCGGTTCACCGAGCACCATGGAGTCGAGCCCGCTGGCCACCCGGAAGGCATGGCGCGCGGCCTGACCGCCTTCGAGCGTGTAGGTGTGGGTGCGCAGCTCTTCCGCCGTGACGCCGCCGCTGCGCGCCAGCCACTGGAGCGTGGGTGCGATCTCCAGCTGTTCGCTGGCGCAATAGATCTCGGTGCGGTTGCAGGTGGAGAGGATGGCGGCCTCGGGCGGGCGCGAGAGCGCACCGCGCAGACCCTCCAGCGTGGGGGGGAGCTGGTCGAGCGCAAAGGCGAAGCGACCGCGCAGATCGAGCGGTGCGGTCGTGTGATTGATGCCCAAAGCCCAGACTGCCATGGACCGCATTATAAAATTGACGGCTCCGGCCCAGCGCCCCCCCCTGCGGACAGCCCCAGGGCCCTGATGGCATGAATCTGCACGACATTCTTTTCCACCTGCTCAACTTTGCGGCACCGGCGTTGGGGCTGGCCTTGCTGCTGCCTGGGCTGGGCCGCCTCTTTACCAGGCCGAAGGCCGCGCTGCTGCCCTGGTGGGGCCAGATACTGGTCAACTTCGTGGTCGGTGTCGGCGCGCTGTGGCTCGGCCTCTGGTGGCTGGGTCGCGACGGCAAGATGATGGGCTATGCCCTGCTGGTGCTGGCCACGGCCAGCAGCCAGTGGCTGCTGGTCCGCGGCTGGCGGCGCTGAGCCGGCCGGCCCGGCGCCACGGTTCAGAAGTGGTAGGCCAGGCCCAGCGAAAGCCGGGTCATGTCGGCCGTGCCGCCGCCCGGTACCTGGGCGCGCCCCAGACTTTCATATTGCACGCGCATGCTGAGTTCGCGGTCGAAGCGCACCTGCATGCCGAAGCCGTAGATCAGATCGTCGGGCAGGCCGTTGATGCTGCCGTCGTGCAGGCCCAGGCCGGCCTTGCCGAAAAGCGTGATCTGCGGGTTGAGCGGGACCTTGCCGACCGCCACGGCATGGATGATGTGCTCGCTCACATCCACACGGCCCGGGCCGGGCACGTCGGCGTCGGCATCGCCGACCAGGGTCAGGCCGGCTTCAAGGTCCAGGTTGGTGAGAAAGTTGTAGCCCCCCGACAGGGTCAGGGCGCCCGGGCTGGAGTAGTTGCCGGGACCGCTGTAGTTGACGGTGCCGTAATCGACCGCGCCGTAGTAGCGCGAGCTCTGGGCCGCTGCAGGGCTCAGGACAGCGCCGCAGAGCAGGAGTGCGGGTAGCAGTTTTTTCATGGCGTTCCGATGGTTGTTGAGGGATGTGCGCAGGGCACGCCCGAAATTTTCCCGGCCTCGTCGGAAGGCGATGTAAGCAAATGTGATGCCCCCAGGCCCTGCGGGCACAAAGAAAAAGGCCGGGCAGAGCCCGGCCTTGATATGCATGGCGTGCTATCAAAAATTGAGCACGCCTCCGACCGAGACGCGGCTGATGTCGGCGCCCGAATCGTTTTCGCTGGACTTGGCCTTGCCCAGGTGTTCGTACTGGATGCGCATGCCGAAGCGCTGGTTGAAGTTGAGCTGGATGCCTGCACCGACGATGACGTTGGTCGTGGTGTGCGGGCCCGTGGTGCCGTCGTAGGTGCCGGTACCGCGCACGCGCGCTGTGTGCAGGCCCAGGCCGGCCTTGCCGAAGAATTCGAAGTTGGGGTTGATGGGCAGGAAGCCGACGGCCAGGAGGCGCAGATCGCCCTGGCGTGCGGTGCGACTGCCGTTGTTGTTGGTGAAAGTGGTGTCGCCGATGGCGGTGACGCCGGCCTCGGCACCGAGGTTGGGGCTGAAGCGGTAGCCACCTGAGACCGTGACCGAACCCGGATCGGCATAGATGGTGTTGCGCATGTTCAGCGTGCCGATGTCAACGGTACCGTACCAGTTCTGGGCCAGCGCGGGGCCGGCACCCGCAGCGCACAGTGCGAGGGTGACGAAGGCTTTTTTCATGAGGAACTCCTGTGGTTGGCGGGCGCACCGGCCCAGTCCAAACAACGCGGCGTGCAGGCCGGTCGTTGACCCGTTTTCAGGCCGGGCTGAAGAGATCGACCCGGTCGGTGATGATGCCATCCACGCCCAGTGCCAGCAAGCGCCCGGCGGCCTCGGCGTCGTTGACGGTGTAGCACAGGCAGCGCAGCCCGGCGACGCGGGCCCGGGCCAGGGTGGCCGCATCCCACAAGGTGTGGTTGCAGACCGCGGCCACGCAGCCCAGGGCGAGGGCCTGTTCCAGCCAGCCTTCACGCAAGGTGTCCAGCAGCAGGCCGCGCGGCAGTTGGGGGGCCGTGGCACGTGCGCCTGCGAGCGCATCAGGCTGGAAGGAGGTCAGCAGCGGCGGGATGGCGGCGTCTTTCCAGAGTTGTGTCGCAGCCTGGGCCACAAGCTCTCCGGTATGGCGCTCAGTCCCCGGCGTGGGCTTGATCTCGATGTTGAGCAGATGACCGTTGTGCAGACAGTGTGCAGCGATGGCCTGCAGCGTGGGCAGGGGCTCGCCTGCGTAGGCGCGGCTGTGCCAGCTGCCGGCGTCAAGCTGCGAGAGCGTGTGCCAGGGCTGTTCGCCGGCGACGCCGCGGCCGTTGCTGGTGCGTTCCAGCGTGGCGTCGTGCAGCAGGAAAGGCACACCATCGGCGC
>CAMLNH010000094.1 GCA_946481355.1 uncultured Curvibacter sp. | reverse complement strand
TCGGTCAAGCCCTACGAGTTCGACATCGGCTGGCTCTACATCAATGTGCTGAGCGCTCTGGGCCTGGCCAAGGTCAAGAAGACGCCGCCCAAGCTCGCGCTGGGTGACATCAAGCCCGTGGCCGACGACAAGACCCTGGAAGCCCTGATCGCCCATCGCTACGAGATCATGGCCGGTTACGCCCATGGCATGCAGCGCGCCTTCCAGCAGGAAATGGCCGCACTCAAGGCCCGCGCCGTGGATACCGCCGTGGTCAAGGCCGCCGACCGCTGGCTGCACCGTGACGAAGACAAGGTGCCGGCCGAGGCTGCACCCAAGCTGGCCCAGGCCCGTGCGGCTTCGCCCGTGCTGGACAAGATGGTCACCATGCGTGAGGAACTGCGCCAGCTCTGGCTCAACACCTCGCTGTCGCGCGAGCAGCTGATCGCCGATCTGCAGGCCTGGTGCCATCGCGCCGAGGAGAGTGGCATCGCCGCGCTGCAGGAGTTCTCCATGAAGCTGCGGATGGCGCGCGCCTGATCTCCGTTTTCCGCTGCTGACGGCCCGCTTTCGAGCGGGCCTTTCTTTTTGCCGTGCATGGCCAGGTACCGCCCCGCCATCACTGACAGGGCGCGTCGGCGACAATCGCAGCACCCTCTCACAACGAAAGCACTTCCCCGCCATGGCCGTCCAGTGGTTCCCGGGTCACATGCACCTGACCAAGAAGACCATCGAGGAGCGCATCAAGCACATTGATGTGGTCATCGAGATGGTCGATGCACGTCTGCCGGGCTCCAGCGCCAACCCCATGCTCGCTGGATTGACCAGCAAGCGGCCCAGCCTCAAGGTGCTCAACAAGCAGGACCTGGCCGACCCCGTGCGTACGGCGCTCTGGCTGGCTCACTACAACGCACGCGAGGGCACGCGCGCCATTGCGCTCGACACCACCGACGGCAACGCCGCCCGGCGGCTCATCGCGCCCTGCCGTGAACTGGCACCCACACGCGGCGAAAGCCTGGCGCGTCCCCTGCGCGTGATGATCTGCGGCATCCCCAATGTGGGCAAGTCCACGCTGATCAACCGGCTGGTAGGCAAGAGTGCCGCCAAGGCGGCCGACGAGGCGGGCGTGACGCGCAACGAGCAGCGCATCGTGCTCGAAGATGCGTTCCATCTCTACGACACCCCGGGCATGCTCTGGCCTCGCATCATCGTCGCCCAGAGTGGCTACAACCTGGCCGCCAGCGGCGCCGTAGGGCGCAATGCCTTCGATGACCAGGAGGTGGCGCTCGAATTGCTCGACTACCTCAAGCCTGCCTATCCGCAACTGCTCACCGCGCGCTACGGCCTCAAGGACTGGGAGGCCTTGCAGAGCGAGGAACTGCTCGAAGCCATCGGCCGCAGCCGTGGTGCGCTGATGGCCGGTAACAAGGTCAACCTGCAGAAGGCCGCCGAACTGCTGATCCACGATTTCCGCTCGGGCGCGCTGGGGCGCATCACGCTGGAGACACCGGAGGAATACGCGCGCTGGCTGGTCGAGGGCAGGAAGCTCGATGCCGAGCGCCAGCTGCGCAAGAACGAACTCCGGCGTGAAGGCCATATCCGTGCCAAACCGCCTGCGAAAAAGATGCCTGCCCGGAACGCAGCTCGCCCCCGAAAGACAAGCCGATGAACACCCTGCTGCCCCAGCAACTGCTGGTCCACCCCGACCGCCACGACCCCGACCCGCTGGTGATCTACCACGCGCGCTGCGCCGATGGCTTCGGCGCTGCGCTCGCGGCCTGGCTGTATTACGAAGGCCGGGCCGAGTTCAAGGCCTGCGACCACGGCGACGTGAAGACCGTGGCCGACCTGCCGGCGCTCCAGGGCCGGGCCGTCTACATCCTCGACTTCTCCTTCGCCCCCGAGATCCTGCGCGAGATCGACCAGCGCGCGGCCAAGCTCGTCATGCTGGATCACCACAAGAGCGCGGCCGAGAAGCTCACGGGTTTTGCCTGCCGCTGCGGTGTCGTGCATTTCGACATGGGCAAGTCCGGCGCGCGCCTGGCCTGGGACTTCTTCCAGTCCGACCGCGCCCTGCCCGCGCTGGTGCGCTACATCGAGGACCGCGACATCTGGGCCTGGCAATACCCCGAGAGTGCGGGTTTCCTTGCCGCGCTGGACATGGAGCCCATGGACTTCGAGCGCTGGGCCCAGATCGCCTCCTGGTCCGAGGACGAGCTGGCCACCTTCATGCTGCGCGGCCAGGCCATGGACGAGAAGTTCCGCAAGATGTGCGAAGACATCGCCGCTGGTGCCGAGCCGGTGGTTTTCAACGGCCAGGCCGGTCTCATGGTCAACGCGCCAGGCATGTTCCACAGCCTCGTCGGCGAGCTGCTGTCGAAGAAAAGCGGCACCTACGCGCTGATGTGGACCGCGAGCAAAGGCGGGGTCATCAAGGTCGGCCTGCGTTCCCAGCGCAGCTTTGACTGCATCCCCCTGGCCGAAAGCATGGGCGGCGGCGGTCACGCCCAGGCCTGTGGTTTCCGCATGGGGACGGAGCGCCTTCCCGAACTGCTGAAGGGCATGCTGAACGCCTAGGGCTCAAGTTTTCCGCCGCTGTGCCGATATGGCTGGAAACACCCGGATTTCGCATGGACGGCATCAGCAACCAGATCATCGCCATCTCCAGCCAGATGGCCTCGGCACGATTGGCACAGGGCGTGCAGGCCTTCGTGCTGCGCGAGTCCATGGAGATGCAGGAGGCCAGCGTGATGACCCTGCTGCAGCCTGTCCCTGGCCCGCAGCCCCTGGCCACCTCGGGCAGCCTGGGCACGCAGCTCAACGTCTTTGCCTGAACGCGCCGTTCAGCAGTTCAGTAGCCTTCGCTGAGCACCACATCCGAGCAGGGGTGGGCCACGCAGGGCAGCACATAGCCCTCTTCCTTCTCTTCCGGCAGCAGGCCGGGCCACTCCATGTCATAGCGCACCGTGCCGCTGACCAGCTTGCCGATGCAGGTGCGGCAGTTGCCGGCGCGGCAGGAGCTGGGCCAGTTCACGCCACCTTCCTCCATGGATTGCAGCAGGGGCCGGTCGGTCCAGGCGTCGAACTGTTCGCCGAAGGCTTCGGTCTTGCCGGTGTAGAAGAGGGGGGTGTCGTTGGGTTTCATGGCAGATTCGATATCTGCCCGGATTCTAGGCTGGGGGCGCGGGCTTGTCCTGACCGGGTGCATTCGGATTGCTATCAAAAACAGAGCATTGAGCCAGATCAAGGCAGACGCCAGACGCCTGCCGCAAGATCGGGCCACAGGAGTACCCGCCATGGAAGCACGCCGCATCCTCATCCTCCAGGGCCATCCGGATCCGGACGGCGGACACCTGGGCCACGCCCTGGCCCAGGCCTATGCCGAAGGCGCGTTGGCGGCCGGGCACGAGGTGCGTACCGTCACAGTGGCCAGGCTGGACTTTCCCCTGCTGCGCAGCCAGCACGAATGGGAACACACGCCCTTGCCCACGGGACTCAAGGCCGCCCAGGACGACATCGCCTGGGCCCAGCATCTCGTGATCTTCTTCCCGCTCTGGCTCGGCGACATGCCGGCGCTGTTCAAGGGTTTTCTGGAGCAGGTTGCACGCCCGGGCTTTGCCTTCACGGGTGATGCGGCCGAGCGCGCCAGCAACCCCTTCATTCACAAGGGCCTCAAGGGTCGCAGCGCGCGCATCGTCGTCACCATGGGCATGCCCTCCTGGGCCTACCGCTGGGTCTTCCGGGCCCGTGGTGTGGGCTTGCTCAAGCGCAACATCCTGGGTTTCGTGGGCATCTCGCCAGTCCGTGATACCTTGGTCGGAGGGGTCGAAAAACTCGGTGCCGCCGGTGTGCGCCAATGGCAGGACAAGCTCCGCGCATTGGGAGTCCGGGCGGGTTGACGATCAGCGTGCGCGGCGCAGGCAGTCCATGCGCGCATCCAAGATGCGGGTCTCGGCCTCACGGTGGGCACGCTGCTGTTCGAAGCTGGGTTGGGGCGGCAACTTGACCCGGTCGAGTTCGCGCTGGGCCGTGTCCGTGCACTGCTGCGCCTTTGCGGCAGCGGCTTGGGCGGCCGGGCTTCCCGGTTGAGGCCGGCTGGCCGCCTCGCAGGCTTCAGCGCGGGCCGCCGCCGCTTGCAGCTGGGCATGCACGCCCTGCATGAAGCGCTGCTGCGTGGCCTGGTCACTGCCGGGCGCCGGCGCACGAGCCATGGCCTCGCGCTCGATGCGCGTCTGTTCGGCCTTGAAGTCCCGGGTGCAGCGAGATTCGCCGGTCTGGGCTTGGGGCGTGGAGGTCAGCAGTAGGGCAACAGCCAAGGCCAGAGCGGTTTTCATCAGCATCTGCTCCCATGAGGGTTGGATGGTGGGCATTGTGCCGGATGCAGGCCCTCCCACATTCGGGGGATGACGCCGTGGCCGCTTGCCGCTAAAGTCGCGCGAGCTCAAAAGAGGGAGACTTCATGAAAAAACTCGGCCCCATCCTGCAATTCCTGGGCTGTGAGCAGGACCACTGGCGCGTGAGCGCGCTCTGGGTCCAGGACAGCGCCAATGCGCCACCCGCCTGCGTGGCTGGTGGCCTGCCGGTGCAGGTCACGCAGACGCCGGTGCCCGGCACTGCCTGCACGGCCTGGCGTTTCGAGATCAGCGTGCCGCAGACGGCCGCGTCGCAGGAAGTGGCCTACACGGTGGGCGGCGAGCAGCATGCCTTCCACGTTCCCGCGCGCGGCACCATGCCGGCGCTGGCCTACGGCTCGTGCAATGGTTATTCCGATCCCAAGCTCATGAAGAAGGTGACGCAGCCCAATGCCCTGTGGTCCCGGCTGGCGCGCCTGCATGCACAGCAGGACCGGGTGGACGCGCAGACTTACGGACCGCTGCACCTGCTGCTGCTGGGCGGTGACCAGGTCTACAGCGATGCCATGTGGGTCGTGATTCCCGAGCTCAAGGCCTGGACCGCATTGCCCTGGGCCAAGCGTCACAAGGCGCCCTTCACAGCCACGCTGCGCCGCAAGCTGGAGGAATACTTCAGCAAGATCTATCTGGAGCGCTGGTCGCAGCCCGAGGTGGCCGCGGTGCTCGCGCGCCTGCCCACCGTGATGATGTGGGACGACCACGACATCATGGATGGCTGGGGTTCCTACCCGGCCGAGCAGCACCACTGCCCGGTCTACCAGGGCATCTATGAGGTGGCGCGCACCGCCTTCGGCCTGTTCCAGCGCCAGGCCATCGGTGGCCCGGCACCGGGCACGCTGCCCGGGCAGGCCCACTTCAACGGCGGCTGGCGCATCGGATCGCTGGGCCTGCTGATGCTGGACATGCGCAGCGAGCGCCGTCCGCGGCGCCTGGAGTCCACGCCGGCGGGTGAGGTGCTGCACGCCGAGCAGGTGCTGAGCCCGCAGAGCTGGAATGCCGTCTACCAGTGGCTCGCGACGCAGGAGCGCGCGGGCGACATGAAGCATCTCTTCGTCATGAGCAGCATTCCCGTGGTGCATCCGAGCTTCGAGCTGCTGGAGAAGCTGCTGGGCATCCTGCCCGGCCAGCAGGAGCTCGAAGACGATCTGCGCGACCACTGGACCAGTCCGCCACACCGTGCCGAGCGCCTGCGCCTCATCCATCGCCTGCTGCAGGTGGCGGGGGAGGGGGCGCGCGTCACCCTGCTGTCGGGTGACGTGCATGTGGCAGCGGTGGGGGCGATCGAGTCGGTACGCGAGGGCAGTGCACGCGTGATCAACCAGCTCACCAGCAGCGCCATCGTGCATCCGGCGCCCTCGGCCGTGCAGCTCTTCTTCCTGGAGCAGGTCTGCCGCAACGTCGAGCAGATCGACCGCGGCATCACCGGGGCGCTGCACGAATTCCCCACCACGGGCCACCGCATGATCGGCGGGCGCAACTTCCTCACCCTGCAACCCGATGCGTCCGGCGGCGCCGACCGCTACTGGGCCAACTGGTGGGTCGAGGGCGAGCCCCACCCCTATACCAAGGTGGTGCACCCCGTGGGCTGATGGTGCCGCTCAGCGGTGCCGATGCCCGTGCCCGTGGTGATGCGGGCGATGGTCGTGCCGGTGGTGGTGGTGGTGGTGGCCGCGTCCCAGCCGCAGATGCAGGCCGATCGAGGGATAGACGGTGTAGGGCCGATAGGGGTAGTAGCTGCGTGAATGCACCACCACAGGTGCCGGCACGTAGACCGGTACCGTGACGATGACCGGCGCCGGCAATGTGCCGGGTTCGCCCAGTCGGCTTGCATCGACCTGCAGGGTCAGCGTCGGCCCCGGGTCATGGGGCAGTTGCACCGTGTGCTCGCGCCCTTCGTGGAGGTAGACCACCGTGTAGCCCGCGGTGCGGGTTTCATGGAAGGTCAGCAGACCGCAGTGCCCGTCCGCGCTGCAGACCTGGCGCTGTACGGCCACCGGCTGCAGCACCGGGGTGACCGACAGCACGGGCGCGTGCTCCAGCAGCGGGGTGGCGCCGAGGCCGGCCGCGGCCAGCAGCAGGCCGAGCCAGGGCAGGCGTTTCATGAAGCGCTTGCGCAGAGATTCCAGACCCTGCAACGCAGCCGGGGGGCCGGGCGCCGACCTGGCAGGCCCCGTTCGGGGCCTGCGCTGTGTAAAGTCAGCGGTTCTTGTCCTTGCCGCGCGGAATGACCGTGGTGACGGGCGGCATGGGCCGGTCCGAGCTGCCGGGCTTGGGGGGCGAAGTGTCCTTCTTGGGCTTCTTCACCATCTTGTTGCTGCGCTGTTCGCCTTTGGCCATGAGAGCCTCCGTGGTCGAGGTCCCGGGATGTGACCTGTGGGGCGATCGTATGCCAAAACAGTGGTGTGCCGTGACGCGGTCGGGGCTAATTTTTCGCGGCGCGGTTGCGTTCCAGCTGTGCATCCACCAGCGCCACGACCTCGTCCACGGCCGGATGCCGCAGGCCGTGTTGCGCGGCGACGGCCTGCACCAGCCGGTCCACGCGTTCGATGTGCAGCGCGCCGCCATAGAGGGCGCGGGCCGCCGAGGAAGGGTTGGCCAGACCCTGCGCCGCCGCGGCGTATTTCTCGAACGGCACGAGATCGTCCTCTGCCGCACCCAGGGTCTTGCACAGCGTGCAGACCCAGTCGTAGACCTCGCGTGAGGCCTGCAGATCGGCATGGACCGCGTCGCGGATTGGCCGCACGCCCTGCGCCGTCACGCAGCGGTAGTTGCCGGCCAGCAGCATGGCCCACTTGGCCAGCGGCACGAAGACCGAGTCGTGCACCTTGAGCTTCACCGGCAGCTCCACCACCTGACCGTCCACGGTGTGACGGATGGCCTCGATGTCGGCCTGCAGCCGGCGCAGCAGCCCGGTGTGCACGTCCGAAGGGAAGCCTGCCACCTTGAAGTTGGTCGGCAGGCGCACCTGCAGCACGTTGAGCGGCTCCTCGGGCGGGCGGAAAGCCTGTGGGTCCGGGCTGCACAGGGTCATGCGCGCGGGATCGAAGCCGTCCCAGACCGTGGGGTCGGTGTACGCGCCGCGGCAGGCCGTCACGTCCACGCCGGGCAGGCGGGCCAGGTAGGGCAGGGGCGGCATGTTCATGATGGACATGCAGGGCACACGGCTCTTGGCCACCGCCTGCAGCAGGTCGCGCACCCCGGGGCTGCGGTACTGCGGCTCCTGCATGGCCAGGGCTACGAGCTCGTAGTCGGCGGGAATCACCTCGGGCGGTCCCGCCGCGCGCAGCCGGCCTGACCAGTTCTGCGAGCTCAGCTCCACCAGGTCGGTGCGACCCTTGAGCGGCAGGCGCACGCGGATGCCTTCGCGGTTGATCAGCTCCACCTCGTTGGGCAGACAGACCAGGGTCACGCGGTGGCCGGCCATCACGAGCTTGATGCCCAGCAGCGAGCCATAGGATGCGCCGAGAATGAGGATGCGACTGGGGCGGTTCATGCGTGCTCCTTGGGGTCCGGAGCCATTGTGGCGTTGAATTTCAGACCCCACACGCCGCAGTGCAACACGGAAGGGCTGCACAAGGGGGCCCCTGCAGTGCTAGCATCGGCCTCTGAAACCTGTCTGCCGCTGCCGAGATCCATGAACAAAAACCGCCTTGCCCTCGCACTCCTCCTGGCCCTCGTGCTCCTGGGTGTGGCGGCGTGGTACTACCGGCCCCAGCTGGACGAGAATCTCGCGCCCGTCGTGCCCCAGGCCCAGCCGGTGCAGCAGCCCGTGGCGGCGGCCGAACCCGCGCCCGCTCCCGAGCCGCCGCCCCCGCCCCCGATCCAGCACCCCGTGCAGGCCATCGAGGCCGTGCCGCCGCCGCCGGCCGTGCGCGCCCTGCCGCCGCTGGGCCAGTCCGATGGGCGTGCGCGCGAAGACCTCAACACCCTGCTGGGCCGCAAGAAGGTCGAGCAGTTCCTGCTTGTTGACAGCTTCGTGCGCCGCGCCGTCGCCACCATCGACAACCTGGGTCGCGAGCATGCCGCCCCCAGCATGTGGCCCGTGCATCCCACGCCCGGGCGCTTCAGCACCCTGCGCCGTGCCGAGGGCGAGATCATCAACCCCGACAACGGGCAGCGCTATTCGCCGCTGGTGCAGTTCATCGAAACCGTCAACAGCCGCCAGATCGTGCAGCTCTACGTCAGCCTCTACCCGCTGTTCCAGCAGGCTTACGAGGAATTGGGCTATCCCAAGGCCTATTTCAACGACCGCCTGATCGCCGTCATCGATCTGCTGCTGGCCACGCCGGTGCGCGAGGAGCCGCTGATCGTGGGCCTGGTCGAGGTCAAGGGTCCGATCCCCTCCGAGCGCCCCTGGACGCGCTATGAATTCGAAGAGGACGAGCTGCAGTCCCTGGCCGCGGGCCAGAAGATGCTGCTGCGCACCGGCCCGGTCAACCACCGCCGCCTGCGCGCCAAGCTCATCGAGTACCGTGCCCTGCTGACCAAGGC